>RXKF01000002.1 GCA_003963235.1 Rickettsiales bacterium | reverse complement strand
CTCCAAAAGTAACTTTATTTGCATTTATATTCTTATGTAATGTAGCAGTATTCCCAGCTCCAGCACTAAATGTAACAGATGCTAAATTAACTCCACTTGCTCCCAGTGGCTGGTTAATCGTAGGGCCTCCAGTAAATTCAAGATTACCATTCCCATTTGTAGTAGCTTTAATCGCTACGTTAATTGCATTATTACCAGCAATTATTAGCTTTCCTACTCCTGATATAGTAATTCCTGTACCAAGTGCATCTGTCATTGCTCCGTTTATTGTTAGATCTTGATTTAGAGTAAATCTTGTCGTATTAGTTGTAACTGGAGCAATAATTTTTAAAGGAGTATTAACAGCAACTGTCAATCCTCCAAATGTAACTAAATTAGCATATATATCTTTATTTAATGTAGCAGTATTCCCAGATCCAGCACTGAATTTAACTGAGGCTAAATTAACACCATTTGCTCCCAATCGTTGGTTAATAGTAGGACCGCCAGTAAAATCAACATTACCCTTCCCATTCGCAGTCGCTTCAATTGCTGTGCTAAAAGTATTGGTATTACCAACTATTTTTAAAATTCCTGCTCCTGATAATGTAATTGAATTGGCATATATATCTTTATTTAACGTGGCAGTATTCCCAGCTCCAGCACTAAATGTAACAGATGCTAAATTAACACCATTTGCTCCTAGTGACTTGTTAATTGTAGGACCTCCTAAAAATTCAACATTACCCTTCCCATTCGCAGTCGCCTTAATTGCTGAGTCAACTATATTATTACCAGCAATCTTTAAAATTGCTGGTCCTGTTATACTAATTCCTAATCCACTGCCATCTGTTAAAGCACCATTTAACGTTAAGTCCTTAGTTAAGTCAAAAACAGTAGTATTGGTGGTCACTCCTCCATTAAATGTTAGAGCAGTATCTACTCCAATAGTTAAGCCACCAAATTGAATAACAGCAGAATTAATATCTTTATTCAATGAAGCTCTCTTAGTAAAGTCATTTGAAGCAAAAGTGATACTTTGAATAGGATTTGGAGATCCTATTGTTCCATTTATTGTTGGGGTACCATTGAAAGTTATAATACCTGCACTGGAACCATCAGCTGTAATACCTGCATTTAATATTGTATCATTATTAAAAATAAGATAAGTCTTACTACCATTAGTTAGTATATCGCCAGCAGGGTTATTAACTGCAGTAACATTTCCATTGATTGTTACAAAAGTGAAAATTACTGCATTACTGGCAATTAACATTCCTTTATTATTATTATTCAGATAAAGGTCTTTATTAAAAATCGTGGGAGATCCCGTATTAATGAAAATCCCATAATCAGTACTATTATTTACTGTAACTGAATCATTAAAAGTTATAGTACTATTAGAATTATAAATTCCAGTCGTAGCACTATTACTAACTACAAGATTTTTATTAAATGTAGAATTACTACTGGCATTATTCCAAACTCCATATAAACTATTAGTAGCGCTTACAGTGTTATTAAATGTAGGAGAAGACTGATTAATCTGAATCGCGATTAGCCCAGGCGCAGAAGCATTAATTACACCAGCGAAAGTTATATTTGAAGCTGAACTAAAAAATAATTGATCGAATGGTAAAGGGTCAGTTAAAATAGTACTATTTGAATTGGCATTAGTATATATAACTCCAGCAGCATTCACAATTTCAATATTAGACAATGCTAAAGTTGATAATAAAGTGGTTGTAAATAATTTTTTAATTAACTTGCTTTTTTTCATATTAATTAGGCAATATATAATTTTATATTAAATATTAAATTATATATTAAGCAATTAATATTCTAATCGTTATGTAGTAATATATATTACTAATAGTATTTGACAAAAATACTATTTTGGTTTCCGTTTAGAAAAGAAAAATTTTTGATATAAATAAAAAATTGCTGGAATTGATTGTTGTAAGTGCGCGCTCATCAATAAAATTATAAGTATAAAAAATGTCAATTCTTTATACTTATTTTAAATCACTCGTCGTTATCGCGTTTAACTATTTCTAATATTTTTTTCAACACGGGGGTAATGCCAATATTTGCATAGGTTGAAATTGGATAAATCGCCTTTTTAGTGTGATTTTCCAATAATTGGACTTTTTCTTTTACTTCATCTTCTGAAATAGCGTCAATTTTGTTTAAGCATATAATTTCAGTTTTATCTTTAAGTATTGGAGAATATGATTCAAGCTCATGTCTAATTGTAATATAATCTTGAATAATATCTTCATTATTAGCATCAATAATATGAATTAAAGCACCACAACGTTCAATATGTTTGAGGAATCTATCACCAAGGCCTAAGCCTTCATGTGCACCTTCGATCAATCCTGGTATATCTGCTAAAACAAACTCCTCCTCACTTATATAAACCACGCCAAGACCAGGTTTTAGGGTAGTAAAATGATAATCAGCAATTTTAGGTTTAGCAGAGCTTACCATCGACAGGAAAGTTGATTTTCCAACATTGGGAAGACCAATTAATCCTGCATCGGAGAGTAACTTTAATTTTAAGAAAATCTCTAATTCCTCACCAGTTTCTCCTTCTGTTCGTCTAGTTGGTGATTTATTAGTTGATGATTTAAAATGCGCATTACCAAGACCGCCTTTACCACCTTTCAGAATTTCGAATTCGTCATAATCTTTATTAAAATCATGAATCAATAACAGACCATCATCCGAGAAAATTTGAGTACCAGTTGGGACTTCCAATATCAGCGATGGTCGTGACTTACCAGTTTTATTGCGTCCTTTACCTTGCTCGCCACTATCTGCAATAAATTCTGATTTAAAGCGAAATTGAAGTAAGGTATTTAGGTGAGGAGTGCTGCGAAAGATAACGCTCCCTCCATTTCCTCCATCGCCGCCATCTGGGCCACCCATATCAATAAATTTTTCACGACGAAAGCTTACTGCTCCGTTACCGCCATCTCCAGCTTTAATATATATTCGTGCTTCATCAATGAATTGCATGTCTTTTGAATTTTTATTTAGTTTTAAAATATTATAACAGGTAAATGCTCATGTGTCATTTAAAGATATTTAAGTACAGCAATTCTCTGCGAAGTAGAAGAAATGGTAGAAAGAAGTTGCAATATCTTCTTTGACTTAGTACTTAACGCTATAGTAAATCATATTGAATTAGGTGCACAAAAGAACTGTTTTAAAGCATCGTAAAGATGAGGGAATTTAGTAATTTTATCT
>RXKF01000041.1 GCA_003963235.1 Rickettsiales bacterium | reverse complement strand
TTTATTCCTCTATCTTAAGTTGCTTTTTTACAGTATTCCTTTACTACTTTTTTTCCAACTTACACAAAGTATATTACAGACTCAAGGATAAAAATAGGAAAGGTAGAATTTCTACCCTGAGTTTATTAAAATCCCTATCTCTTCCCTTATCTTGACGCATATGGTTTCCTGAAGACTACCCTAAAGGATCCCCTTCTTCAAGGGGATGACTATAATCGCAGTATATTCGTACCACTTTTTACTAGTTTAGCTATAGTTTTTTGTTTTTGAATTATTCGTCCCCAGCTAGGTCTACTGAATCAAGTTTGTCTAAATTAAAATCATTGGAAACATCATCAAGTAACAATTTTTCTTCAGGTTGTTTGATAGTTAATGCCTTAATTTCCTCTATTGATGCAGATTTAACTATAATTGTTTTAAGGGTGGACTGATTAATAGCTTTATCAATTTTTTCATGATTAGCCTGATTATTAAATATAATTAAAACATCACCATTAGAATTTTTATAAATTTCATGACTGTACAATCTGGTATCTCCACCAACACCTAAAATTTTTAATTCAATTATGTTATTCTTAATTAATTTTAAACCAGCTTGATCATGTTTTCGTGATGTGAAACCTTTGCTTATTGTTTCTTCAAATTTTTCCGCAAGAGCATTGATTTTTAGTGAGGGATCTATCATTGCATAGTAATTTAACTTACCTTCAATTTTGATAGTGTTACTTGAAATAATTATCTTGTCGTGAATTTTCCATGTTTTTATTGAATAATTAGTTTCAAAGCTGTTTTTTGAGAGTAAAGATTTTCTATGTTGATGATAAGCATGAATTGCTTGATAATATGTAGATTGATCAAGATTATCAGTTATTTTATTTATATCATTATCATCAATAGCTATATCGATTAATGAAACTATATCTTCAACTTTCTCATTATTTGCATTTTTTACTTCATCGCTTACAAGAGTGATGTTTGCATCATCATTTTCTTCTTTAATCTGTTGTTCTTTTAAAAGTTTGATTAAAGTATTTAATTTTGATTTATCATGCACATCACCAATAAAGTATTCTTTAATATATTCTTGAGCTTGATCTAACTGATTATTATCAATAAGAGTATTAATATATAATTCCCCTGCGGCTTTTATATATTTAAGTTCATATATAATCCCTGTGTTTGGTAAGTTTAAAAGCAGTTGATAAGCGTCCTGAATCAAACCACATTGCATGTATAACTTGAATTCGCAATATTTTAAGACAATTTGGTTTTTGTTATACAGCTGTGGAGAACACTGAACTAAAGATTGATAAAATTTTAATATTTTTTCTGGATTCTCTGTTGCGACTGAACTAGAGCTTAATAGAAGTACTAATGTAAAATACTTAGTATGCGTAGCTATCTTTTCAGAAAATATGATGTCATTAATTGTTGAAAAAACTTCATCATAGTTATTATATACAAGGTAGAATTTAAGATTGTTATTCAATTCTAAGAGACAAGCTACCTCATTTTCAATTGGCAATAGTTTGAGATTATAATTTAAATTAAAAATGTTATATTCATCATGTTGACTACTTGAAGCTTCTTTGATAATAGAAAGGTTGTAGTTGTCTGACTCATCACAATTCAAAAATAAATTAATTTTAGATTTTACCTTACTTATTTTAAAGTTAAAATTGATTATTTCATGAAATTTATTTAATAAATTCTTTTCTATATTAAGTATTTTTACCATTTCTAAATAATCAAATTTTGCTAATAGGCAAATATAAGCCATAACAATATCTGCCACTACAGTATGTTTTAAATCACTTAAATCATTATTCTTATAAATTTGATATGCTTTCTCCAAGTGCTGAAATGCAATATTAATTAAACCAGCTTCATTTGAAATTTGTGCTAAATGATAGCGATAAACGAACTCTTCTGATACGCTTATTTTGCATTTTTCAATATATTGGTTATCAAGATCAAAACTATCGTTAGTCCTAATTAGCAAACTTACTAACTTAGAAATTCTTGGACAATCTACATGTTGACTATCAGTTTTAATAATTTTCTCATATTTAGAGTTATAATCTTCGATCTTAAAGTATAAATCTTTATTTTTACCATAAACATTATTCTGATTAGTTTTGTAATCAATTTTTGTTAAAATTTCATCATATATTTTAACTTGTTCAGTTTGAATAAATAAATCAGATTTTTTAAGGAGTTCTGATGCTGGATCATTTAAATCTTTTATATCTTTAATTAATTTCTCCCTATCATTGTCATTAGGTATAGATCCAATGAATATTTCAGGAATTTTTTTAATATTTGACGGACTAATGGAAGTATTATTGTAGAATAGTTTAAATAAATAAAGTATTCCTAAATCATAATCATTAGCTTCAGAATAGATTTTATTAAGATAAGAGATCGAATTTAAACTTGCTTTATCAACTATTAAACTCTTATATAAATCATAGTTATTTAAATAAGATTTATTACTCATATTGAATTTTTGTCTATCTGGAAGTTTTACTTTTGATCTTTTTTCGTGTAAATCATTTTCAGAAATAAACTGTTCATTAAATTGAATATTTTTAATTGTTTTTAAAAATTCTATTATTTTTTTATTTTCAGGCTTTGATTCTTCTTCTATAATATGAGGAATAAATCGAAAAATAGTATTAAAATTGTCATCAATTTTTTCTATCTGATAGACTTTATCAATTAATTCTAATGCTTCGAGGTCTTTTGCAATTAATGCTCTTTCTAGCAAAGAATTTGTATCGAAGAATTGTTCGATTTCATTTTTAAAATCACTAAAAAATTCTTTTGAAATATAATAAAAATTATCTCCCTCTATTATATTTTTTACACTATCAATATTCTGTTCTTTTACAATTATAGGATCTAATTTTATAATATTTTTCTGTTTTTTTTGTAAAGCTTTAGATTTTTTAGGTTTCTTTTTTGGTGCCATAATTATAAATTTTTTGTTAATTTTCGTTATATTAACATAATTTAATAATTAGGCAACAAAAATCAGTGAGCGTTCATAACTGCTTCTATGATATAGTAAATCATATTGAATTAGGTGCGCAAAAGAACTGTTTTAAAGCATCGTAAAGATGAGGGAATTTAGTAATTTTATCTTTAATCCATCGCTTCATATTGGCCCAGAATTTCTCTATCGG
>RXKF01000018.1:13834-53462 GCA_003963235.1 Rickettsiales bacterium | reverse complement strand
TCTTAAATCTATACTATATGCTCGCATTTTTCACTTTATACTATCACATAATTTACGCTATCTCAACTTTTTTTACTATATTACTTCTCCAATTGCTTCTACTTCATGATTATCAGTAAAAACTTTAGATTGGTCTAGAGAGATATCCTCACTTGCTGTACCAAATGCTATATTTGTACATATGTTTTTAATATTTTTATTTTCAACATATTCTGGGTGATTGCTTAAAACTCTTGCGCATAAATCATGATAAGTTTTCATGAAAGATGTTATTATATTATAATTTAACGATTTTGTTTCTGTTATAGTTTCAACAATAGTTTTAAAAATAAGCATTCTAGCTATATTAGTTGAATCTTTAATTTCACCTAAATTATAACCGATAGGGGTTGAACTCGATAGCCAGGAAGGAAGAGCAGTAAAATAATGATCGCTACCAAGCTCAATTATCTCGCTTTCAATTGTCTTATTCCATTCTCCTGATTTAATTTTTGCAGCAACAGGATTTAAGACTGGTTCTTTAATTCGATTTTCAATGAATGGAGTTAATAATAATTCCTGATACAGATTGTAGTTTACATTATTTTGATCTTCAGCATTCAACAATCCTAACATGTCTTTGTTCTGCGATATAAATAGTTTAGCAATGTATCCATCAATAAAATATTCAGGATGGTGTGTAACAATTTCTGTAATTAATTCTGGATATGTTTGAGCAAAAATAATCGCTGCTGTTGGGTTCTTATCAGAAGATGCCATAATACCTAAATTAATTGCTTCAAAGCAAAGCATTTTGACAATTTTAATATTTGCAGCTTTATCAAGTTCTGTTCCTAAAGTCTTTTTTATAAAATCATCATTTAGATATCCTGATACTCCATATTCTATACTTGCAGTTTTATAAAACCACTTACCTTCAGCCGCTCTTGCACTAATATTATCTAATATTGATTCTTGAATTTTTTCTCTAATATCTAGCACTTTTGCATCAATATCACCTTTTTTAATAATTATTTGTTGATTTAATGCTTCTTTATTTCCTTCAGAATTTTGTTTAGCTTTAAAATATTCTGCATTACTCATTAACTGATCAGCTAATTTTATATTACCAAAATTCTTATATATTTCACTCATATATTTAAGCGCAAATTCTGCACTCTCTAAGTAATTAATACGTAGCGCCATATTATAAGCTTTAGATGCAAACGTTAATGCAGTGATTATTATGTCTTTATCGGAATGTTTATATCCAACTTCCGCAGCATTGATTAAGCCTTTTAGTACTGCAGGATGGTCACTCTTAAAATGATCTTCTCTGGATTTCAATGATTTTGTTGCTAGTGAAAAAGCATCTCTCTTGTCAGGATAATTAAAAATTAAATTTTTAATTATATTTTCAATGTCAAACTCTGTGTTAAAATTGTGATCAATTTTAATAATATTTGCTTGATCTAAGTAATCAAGAGCCTTAGAATCTTTGTTTAATTTTATTTGATTTTTATCTTCGTTTTTATTTATTTCTATTAATGACTTTGCTATATAAAATAAGCTTTCTGTTTTTAGATTTAATAGATCACTCTTATCTTCTTTTAGATCAATTTTATTTAATATTTTTTTAAATATTTTTTTTTGTAATATTAAGTTATCATTGTGTTTTGCTAAAAAAAGTTTACTAAAATCCTGTATGTTTTTTAACAAGTGAGCATCTGTTTTTTCAATATATTGTTCTAGCGCGAGTAAATCTGAATTATTTAAAATCAAAATAAAGTTGTTAGTTATTTTATCGAATGTGTTCTCTATATTTTTAGGTGATTCAGTTGTTAATGAAACGTTTAACTGTAATTGTTCGTCTTCTTTGCTCTTACCCATATTTAGCCCCCAGTAAATTTAACTTCTATTGGTGATATCAATTACTAATTGATATTGTTAACGGTAACAGAAAAATAATGTAAATCAATTTTTTTTTAGATTTTTTAAGAAAAATAAAGTTATCATTATCTATGTCAACAATATTTAGCTAAAATTAGATCCATTACTTTTTTGGCAATAGGTACAGCTGCTCTCCCGCCGCCGCCGCCATGGTCAAAATAAACAGTTATAACATACTTAGGGACATCATGTGGTGCATACCCACAAAAAATGGCATGATTTCTGCTTTTCCAAGCAACACTTAAACTATTTAAATCATCTGATTTGCTCTTTTTCGCCTGCACTTGCGCTGTTCCTGTTTTTCCAGCCATCTGTATTGTAGAATGGTTAAGCCTGCTTAAATAAGCACTTCCACCTGGAGTATTTACTGTATTAAATAAAGCATTTTTTATTATATCTAAATGCTTTGGATCAATATTAATTTGAGTATATTCAGGTTTTTGTATAGCAATTTTAGGGGTAAATAATTTTCCATCACTAGCAATAGCTGCAAATAAACGAGTTAATTGCATTGGAGTAGTTTGCAAGAAACCCTGACCAATTGAGAGATTAAGTGTATCCCCTACGCTCCATCTTGTGCCATGTTTAGCTTTCTTCCATTCCTCACTTGGGACAAATCCAGCCAACTCTGATGGTAAATCAATTCCTGTTTGTTTTCCTAAACCTAGTTTCCTTGCTACTTGCATAATTTTTTTAGCCCCAATTTGGCGACTAATTGCATAAAAATAGCTATTACATGAATATTTTAACGCATTAGCCATGTCAAGAGCGCCATGCCCTCTAGTACTAGCGCAACGAAAACTATTACCTCCAAGCGCTGATTTGCCACCAGTGCATGTAACCTTGTTATCAGGATTAATTCCAGCTTCTAAAGCAGCAAGAGCTGTAACTATCTTAAATACAGAGCCGGGGGGGTAAAGACTTTTAATAGTTTTATCGATTAATGGCTTATAAGGATTATCCATTAAATTTACCCAATATTTATTAGATAATTTACTAAATTGGTTTGGATCAAATGACGGTGATGATGCAGAAATTAATATATGCCCCGTAGTGCAGTCCATAACTACAACGCTACAACCTTGTGGGCTCAAAAATTCCATAATTTCTTGCTGAAGCTCAGCATCAATATTAAGTCGTAAATTATTTCCATGCTCACTGGGGTTATAACTTAATTCTCGGACATATTTACCAAGTGCATTTATTTCAATTCGTTTTAGACCAAATTTTCCTCTTAAATATTTTTCGTAAAATTTCTCAATCCCATTTTTTCCAATTTTAAAAGATTCATCTGCTAGTTTTATATTTTCTTTTTCAATTTTATTGGGTCTACTTAAATAGCCTATTAAATGTGCAATTGCCTCATTATATTTATAATATCTATTAAAACCAGTATCGATAAATAATGCATTAAATTCTGATTTTCTTTCTTCAATCGAAGCAACTTGGCTCCATTTAAGGCAATCAATTATAATTGCAGCAACACGCCTGCCTGATCTTTTTACTCTTTTATTTATTTCTAATATTTGATCTGGATCTAATTCTAATATATCTGATATTAACTCTACTTCTTTCATGTAAGTAGAGGAAATATTTTTATCGAGCAGCAGATTAAAACATGTTTGATTTTGCGCAATAATTTTTCCATTAACATCCAAAATATCTCCTCTAGCAGGAGATATAAGAACTATCTTTATTCTATTTTTATCAGAGAGTGTTTTATATTCATCTTTTTTCAAGAACTGCATATAGAACATTCTTCCTAGTAATAGAAAAAGTAAACCTAATTTTCCAGCGCCAATCACAAAGGTTCGCCTAGTCATTATTTGTTTATCTAAATCTATTTTATCCAACATCATGAGCCTAGTATTTTAAAAGATTTTTCTAATATAATATACATTATTGGATAAGAAAATATGGTTGTGATATAATAAAAAACAATCGCATTGCCTTCTATATAATTAGTACTTAATATTGTAATAAAACAGTATCTTGCCGCAATTACAAAAAATGCATACCCACAAAATATAATGATGTTTGTTTCATATTTTTTAATTAAACATAGTTTATTAATATAGCTAAAAGCCAAGTCAGCAATAATCAGGATCAATGAATTTATTCCAATTGCATTATTGTATAATTGATCTAAAAATATCCCTATGATAAATAACTGCCAATGATATATTTTTTTATGAGTACTGAAATAATAAATGATGATTAGGTCAAGAGCTGGAAATATTTCATTACTCAAATTAAATATATATATGTTAAAAGGTAGAATAAATAAGTTCAGTAAAAAGCTAATAATTAAAAATTTATTGATTAATCTAAAGAATGGGATGTACATAAAAACTTAAATATTATTTTTTGAATTAACTGCTGCATTCATAATTAGACCAAACCCAATTAAAATTGAAGCCATCATAGTTCGTCCATACGATATTAATGGTAATGGTACCCCAACTACTGGAACAAGATCCATAACCATAGCAATATTAATAAAAACATGACAGAAAAATAATGAGGTAACACCTGCACACATTAATCGAGCAAACCGAGATTTACAGCTAATTGAGATAAGAAGAGACTGAATAATTATCAAGGAATATAATATTAATAAAATAATTCCTCCGACAAAACCCAGCTCCTCTGCTAAAAATGCAAATATAAAATCTGTTTGATATTCTGGCAAAAAACTTAAAGGACCTTGAGTCCCACTGAGCAGTCCTTTACCAAAAAGTCCTCCAGAGCCAATAGATATTTTTGATTGTATGATGTTGTAACCAGTGCCCAAAGGATCACGCTCGGGATTAAGATATGTTAAAACTCGATTACGCTGATAGTCATGCAACATCAACCAGATTACTGGCATTAAGGCTAAACTTAATATTCCACTCAATATAAAATATATTATTCTAACGCCTGCCAACAAAAACATTACTAAAACCACCATTAAAGTAATCATGCCAGTGCCAAGGTCCGGTTGTTTTATAACTAACATTATAGGAAATATTGAAGCAAACAATGGAATAACTAATTTAAAATCACTTGAATTTTTAAAATCATAATTATGAAAATATCTAGATAACATCAAAATTATAGATATTTTTACTAATTCTGATGGTTGGATAGTAATAAATCCTAAATCAAGCCATCTTGTAGCTCCCATGGCAGTTTTCCCAGCAAATACTACGACAATTAAAATTATTACCGTAAAAAAATAAAATATATATGAAAAATGATAAATAATTTTTATATCAAGCATAGCAATTAAAAAAATGATTGGCACAAGAGTAAAGGATATCATTATTTGCTTATAAGCCCATGGGTTAATGTTACCACCAGCTGCAGAATATAATATTATAAAGCCATATAAACTTACTAATGAAATGGTAGACGGCAATAATAATGGAATTCTTCTGATTTTTTTAAATAGTTCTTCTTTATAACTTTCCATAAATTATTAGACTTTTTTATTATTGTTTGAATGAATATTAGTATAAATCAGTTTATATTTCGGAAAAGTCATTTGGACAACAGTTCCTTTATTTTTAATACTTGAAATATTTAATTCTGCATCATGTGCTTCTAAAAGCATTTTTACTATAGCAAGGCCAAGACCGTAGGATTCTATTGAATAATAATCGCTATGATCATGTAATGTTCCATATGCATCTAAAGCTTGAGGAATTTCACTTTCTTTCATACCAAAGCCATGATCCTTAACTGATATTTTCATTTCACCATTAACAATTTTGGCTGAAATTATAATATTAGTGTTATCTTCGGAATATTTGATGCTATTTGAAATTAGGTTACTTAAAACTTGGATTAATCGTCTTTTATCACAAATAAGTAATGGTATGTTTTTTTCCAATTCAATTGTAATTGGAACATTACGTTTATTGAACCTTGCTAGAGTAACTTGAATTGCTTCATCAATTATAGAATCAATTTTATGAGTAGCATTAATAATTTTAAACTTGCCTTCTATGATTTGGTTTTCATCTAATATATCTGTAATAAAATCAAGAATTACTTTTGAATTTTCATGAATTCCTTCAGCATATTTGATATAGTCAGCTGAGAGTTTGCCAAATAATTCTTTGATCATCATTTCAGAACCAGTTAGAATAAATCCAAGAGGTGAACGGATTTCATGCGCAGTAAAAGCTAAAAAATTGGTTTTAGCTTTAGTTACATCTTCTGCAACTTGCGATGCTTTTTCAGCTTTTGTTCTTAAATAAGTTTCTCGTTTATAAATAAATATGATAACAAATAAAGACAAGGAAGCGAATATGCAAACTAAGACAAAACTTTTAATTACGTCATTTAAAATTTCTTTCTTGATTACGCTGCTATCAGTATTGATTATTAATATAAAAGGTAAACCCTGTAAGTGACTTATAAAATAATTAAGTCCGTTAGCCATATCAAGATACAGTACATCATCAGATAATTTAGAATTAGAATAATTTTGAAGAGTTGTTTTTAAATGTTGTGTCATTTCAAAATTTGTATTTATCAAATTTTCTATATATGGTTTAGATTGAGCAACTATTTCTAACTTTTCATTAAGAATAATAAAATTAGTGCTTTTACTTTTTTTTCTAATATTTAAACTCTGAATTAATGTTCTGATATCATAGCTCAAGATTACTGAACCAATATATTCTTTAGTCACATTATCAAATATATTATTAATAATTTTTAAACTATTATCATTACCTTTTTTATGATAAAAAGTAATTTTATCTTCCTGACGATCATTCTTTGTTTGTATAGATATTTTTTCAATATAATCTACATGTTTTGGATTGACTAAAATTCCTGTGGTGCTATTTACTGTTTCCATTAAATGATTATTAATCCAACTATATTTTCTCCAACCAAATAGCATATTAAAATCTTGAGAATAAAAATGATCCTTTAATGTTGTAGAGATAAGATTTAGGTTTTTATAATCATTTTTGACATGTTTGCCAATTATATCTATAAAATATTTCGAGTAATTTAAATTATCAGCAATAATAATTTTTAACTGAGTTGACTCAGTTTGCATATCTTTAAAGACCTCTCCTTTTTTGCTTGAATATATATGTACAAAAGACACTAAGGTCAGAATAATTACAATCATCACTACGCCAAAAGTAATCATTTTAATAGAAATTTGCTGATCAATTTGATCAATGTTTATATTGCTCGTTTTTTTATCCATAAATTAATTTAACTTTTCGTTTTAATCTTGTAGAATAACCAAAATTTTATATTAATTCTACTAAACAAAGCAAAACATGAAATTATCATTATTTAATACTCTTACTAGAAACAAAGAAGTTTTTAATCCAATTAGTAAAAGCTTGGTAAAAATGTATGTATGCGGTCCTACAGTTTATGATCATCCTCATATCGGAAATGCTCGCTCTGTCGTGATATATGATATGTTATACCGCCTGCTAACATATATTTATGGCAAAGATAAGGTGTTATATGTTCGTAATATCACAGATATTGATGATAAAATTATTGAAAGAGCATTAAAAGATAGTATTAGTATTGAAGAACTAACTTCTAAAACTACTGAATATTTTCATCATGATATGAAATATCTTGCTTGCTTAAGTCCCAATATTGAGCCTAAAGCTACCGAGCATATCGAAGATATGATTAATATTATTAATATATTGCTCGAGAAAAATATTGCTTATGTTGCAGATGGACATATTTATTTTGATGTGACTAAATATCCAGATTATACAAAAATTTCAGGACAATTAAATGAAGAATTATTAGAGTCGGTTCGAATTGATTCAAGCACGGGTAAAAAAAATGCTAAGGATTTTGTTTTGTGGAAGCCAGCTCAAGATAATGATATTGCTTCATCCATATATGAGAGTCCATTTGGTCTTGGCAGACCTGGTTGGCATATTGAATGCTCTGCCATGAGTCACAAATTCCTAGGAGAGACTTTTGACATTCACGGCGGCGGGATTGATTTAATTTTTCCTCATCATACTAATGAAATTGCTCAAAGTTGCTCTGCATTTGCAAATTCTGAATATGCAAAAATGTGGGTTCATAATGGATTTCTGACTGTTAATCATGAAAAAATGAGCAAATCTCTCGGCAATTTTCTCACAGTTAAAGATTTGATAAAAAAAGGCTTGAAAGGTGATGTAATACGCCTTTTCTTACTAAGTGCTCATTACAGAAAACCTCTAGACTACAATGATAAAGCGATTAAAGATTGTTCTCAAATTATTAATTACTGGTTTCGAGCAATAGAACGCTATGAAGAAGATCTTGATCACAACATTGATCTTCCATCTGATTTTATGGAAAGCTTATTAGATGATATGAATAGTTCTCAGAGCATCACTATTATTAATAATTATGCTAAAGCCATATATAGTTCCGAAGATGAGGATGATAGAATTCATAATGCATCTATATTGCTTCGTTGCGCTAGATTCTTAGGATTAATGCAAAATTCTTGCAGCCAATGGTTTCATAGTGACGTTGATGTTAAAAAGATTGAGCAATTAATTGCAGCTAGAGATAAAGCAAGAAAAACAAAAAATTGGCTCAAAGCTGATAAATATCGTAAAGAATTAGAGGCGATAGGTATTGTAATTGAAGATAATGCAAGGGGCGTTACTACTTGGAAGAAAAAAATATAAATTGAGAAGAGAGTTTATTTTAAATTTGAAATTATCAAAAAATCATCATTCTGGCGGCGAGACTAAAAGATTATATAGGCTTGTACTAAAAATGTATCAAACTAATATTTTATGAACACTTACGGATAAATTAAAAATTTATTGATTTTCATTTCTTAATTCAATCCAATGTTCAACAATTTGTTTTAACCGAGACTCTTCAACTTCAATTTCATGATCTTCAAACTCAGGTAGAGAGAGAACCATTTCTTGTAAATAGGCTAGATTATCTTCTGGTATCTTCTCATCTGAATATGTTTCTTCAAGTCCAGACGTGATTTTTTCTATATCGTTCCAATGCACTTTATGTATCTCTCCTATACATCATAAATTTCTTTTAAAGTACTAATACTTTTTATTGTAGGCTACCAGAAAAAAAAATAATAGTATATATGTATTAGAGAAAAAAGTTTAATACAGTGAGATTATTATGCAACTACAGATCAATACAATAAGTAAATTATTAGATCAAAGTTTTAAAGAAGATTATGGAATCAGAGGAGATATTACCACAGATGCAGTAGTTGACAGGGATAAAAAAATAAATTTTGCAATAAATGCAAGGCAAGATATGATTTTATGTGGAATGTCAATAGCTGAATATTATTTTAATAATTATTCAACCATAGAATATCAATCTTATTACAAAGATGGTGATCAAGTAAAAAAATCAATGACATTAGTATCAGGCTATGGCTATGCTCAAGAAATATTATTAATTGAGAGAATAATATTAAATTTTATGCAGCATTTATCAGGGATTGCAACCCTGACAAACTCATACGTTAAAAAAGTTCAATCCACAAAAGCACGCATTTGCGATACTAGAAAAACTATACCAATGCTCAGACAATTACAAAAATATGCGGTATCATGTGGTGGTGGCTATAATCATAGGCTGACGCTAGATAGCGCAATTATGATTAAAGATAATCATATTGCAATTTGTGGAGGAATTAAGCAAGCACTAAAATTAGCTAAAGAAAAAAATCCACATTATACAAAAATTGAGGTAGAATGCGACACCATGGAGCAAGTTCAAGAAGCATTATCAGCTAATGTAGATATTATAATGCTTGATAATATGACCATTGAACAAATTAATATGGCGGTTAAAATAATTGGAAATAGTGCAATTATTGAAGCATCAGGTAATGTTTCATTAGATAATGTTGCAGCAATTGCAAAAACGGGTGTAGATATTATCTCAGTAGGAAAAATAACTCATTCTGCACCATCTGTAGACATAGGATTAGATATAACATGATTGATAATAATATACATCTTGAAATAAAACTACTCAGACAAAAAATTGCACAATATAACGAAGAGTATTATATTAACGATGCGCCATCAGTATCAGATGCTGAATATGATCAAGTATTTCATAGATTAGTCACATTAGAGCAGCAATATCCTCAGTTTCTATCTGAAGATAGTCCCACAAACAAAGTAGGCTTTAAGATTCAAGATAAATTTAATAAACATACGCACCAAAATCCAATGCTTTCTCTTGGGAATGCTTTTTCAGATGTGGATGTTGTTGATTTTGTAGATAAAGTAAAACGATTTCTCTCAGTCAATTATTTTCCAACTATTATTTGTGAACCTAAAATTGATGGTATCTCGTTTTCATTAACTTATAAAAAAGGTATATTAACAACTGCAGCCACTAGAGGTGATGGGTATGTTGGTGAGGATATCACTCAAAATATTAAAACTATCGCTAATTTACCTTATTCAATTAAAAATGCTCCAGACTTAATAGAAATTAGAGGAGAAATTTATATTGATAAGGCAGATTTTATTTTATTAAATAATAAACAAGAAGAACTTAGTTTACAAAAATTTGCTAATCCGCGAAATGCAGCAGCTGGTTCACTGCGGCAATTAGACCCTAATATTACTGCAAACAGACCACTAAAATATTTTGTATATGCATTAGGTGCTAGTAGTGATAAGTTCGCAAATAGCCAATCTGAATTATTACAAAAATTAGATCAATTGAGATTTAATATCAATCCACTTCAACAACTTGCGGAATCAGTTGATGAAATAATAGAATTCTACAATAAGCTTGCACAAGAGAGAGCAAATTTACCATATGAAATTGATGGGGTTGTGTATAAGGTCAATGATTATGCTCTTCAAGAACGGTTAGGGTTTATAGCTAGAAGCCCTCGATATGCGATTGCGCATAAGTTTCCAGCTATGATTGCTGAAACAAAATTAAATAATATTACTATTCAGGTGGGTAGAACTGGTATTCTAACTCCTGTTGCAGAGCTTGCTCCCATTAACGTTGGTGGCGTCATGGTTGCGCGCGCAACGTTGCATAATTTTCAGGAAATAGAAAGACTTGATATCAGGATAGGAGACACGGTTTTATTGCATAGAGCAGGTGATGTTATCCCAAAAGTAAGTGGTATCAATCTCAGTAAGCGCTTAACTAACGGGCAAAAGTTTATTCTGCCGACTAATTGTCCATCGTGTGATTCACTGCTACATGTTGATCCAGATGAAATATTAATCAGATGTGATAATGGTCTTAATTGTCCAAAACAGTTGCATGAATCAATTAGGCATTTTGTTTCAAAGAATGCTTTAAATATTGATGGAATGGGATCTAAGCAAGTTGAGTTTTTACTAGATAACAAGATGATTAGAAGCCCAGCTGATCTTTTTCGCCTTCAGGAATTAAATGAAAATTCTTTAACTAAGCTTGAGAATATGCCTGGTTGGGGAGCAAAATCAGTTCAAAATTTATTTGATAACATTAATAAAGCAAAGACTGTCACTTTATCAAGATTTATTTATGCGTTAGGCATCAGGCACATAGGTGAGAGTAATGCTAAAGCTTTAGCAAAAGAATTTGTTTTTATTAATAGTTTTTTTGAATCTATGCTAAAATTGGCTGATGGAAAACTTGATATTTTTGAGCGACTTGATGATTTAGATGGAATAGGACACAAAATGCTAATTGACATAAAAGATTTTTTTACTTGTCCACAAAATGTTGCTACTATAAAAGAGTTAATAAATATTTTAGAAATTACAGATTATAAAATACTAACTGTTGATGGTCCATTGTCTGGAAAAAATATAATTTTCACTGGTACACTTAGTTCTATATCTAGAAGTGAAGCAAAAGATAAGGCTGAAAAACTTGGAGCAACTGTTGTCAGTGTAATTTCAAGCAATACTGATCTAGTAATTGTTGGAGAAAAAGCTGGAAGTAAATTAGCAAAAGCTCAAAAATTAGGAATAAAAACTCTAACTGAGCAAGAATGGCTTAAAATGATAGAAGATAAATAAATGATAAAAAATAGACTAAATCTCTTGAGATCAGAATTAAAAAAAAATGGGTTTGATGGATATATTATTCCAAGCACAGATGAGTATTTAAGTGAATATGTACCATCATATGCCAAAAGATTGGAATATATAACTGGCTTTTCTGGCTCAAATGGATTGGCAATAATTTTGCCTGAAATAGTTTTGTTTTTTACTGATGGAAGATACATATCGGAATGCGAAACAGAACTTGATGCTAGTTTATTTAAAGTATTTGATCAGAAATTTTTTGATAAAATTCAGTGGTCAGATTATATTAAAAATACAGATATAATAGCATATGATCCTAAGTTATTTAATTTAAATAGCTTGAATAAATTTGACTTGTTGAATATTAAGCAACACCCAGAAAATCTAGTTGATAAAATTTGGTCTGATCAACCACGGCGTCCAAATACCCCTATTTATGACTATCCTATTGAATTTGCTGGCGAAGATTGGACAGAAAAAGTAAAAAAATGCCTAAAATTTATAGCAGATCATGATGCATCTGCTTTGCTAATTACAGATTCAGCGTCCATTTGCTGGCTATTTAATATCAGAGCAAGTGATATTGAATTCTCACCATTATTGTTGGCGCAAGTAATAATAACTATCCACGAGATTTATTTATTGACTAATGTTGAAAGATTCAATTCATCTTCAATTAGTAAAAATATTCGGATATTACCCGAAACAGAATTTGAGAAAATATTAGGATCAATTGATGGTACTATTATTTTTGATGAAAATCAATGTTCAAGTTATATCTCATCTGTCATTAATTTAAAAGAATCTAAAAATATCAAAAACCCATGCATGTTATGGAAAAGTTGTAAAAATGAAGTCGAAATAGAAGTCATGAAGCAAGTTCATATAGTAGATTCAGTGGCAATATGTGAGATGCTATCTTTTATTGATAGCAATGATTTAAGTAATTATAGTGAACATGATCTAGGTGTAAAGCTTTCAGAATTTCGTGCACGTAGCAAAAATTATAAATATGACAGTTTCCCAACAATTTGTGGTTTTAATGAAAACAGCTCAATCATTCATTACCGCGCTAGTAAAAATAGTGCAAAACGAATAATAGGTAATGGGCTTTTACTAATTGATTCTGGAGGACAATATTTTGGTAGTACTACTGATGTAACCAGAACAATTGTCATTGGTAAAGCATTAGATTTTTATAAAGAATATTATACCTTAGTACTCAAAGGTCATATAGGATTAGGTAGAATACGTTTTCCTGCAGATGCAGTTTGTGGGGCTAATCTAGATGTATTAGCTAGACAATATTTATGGAAACAAGGTTTAGACTATCCACATGGAACAGGTCACGGAGTGGGAAATTTTTTAAGTGTTCATGAAGGACCTCAAAATATTAGTTTAAATAGTTTTAATCAAAAACTCCATCTAGGCATGGTTCTATCCAATGAACCTGGATATTATGTTTCAGGTGAATTTGGTATTAGAATTGAAAATATGATGTATGTTAAGGAATCAACATATCCAAATTTTTTAGAATTTGAAATGTTAACTTTAGTTCCTTATGATTTAAGTTTAATAAAATTTGATATGTTATCTCAAGATGAAATAACATATCTTGCTCATTATTATCAACAAATTAAAAATATGATATTTCCTTTATTATCCAATAATGCACAAAAATGGTTTAATAAGCAAAGTTTATGCATTACCGGAGTTAACTAATAAATATTACTCTAGTGATTCAATATTGAGTTGGCAGTTTGCATTTTTAATTTCAAGCAAGCCAGCTGGTAGTTTTGATTTGAGTTTATACAGATGTGTAGCGACTGTACTTGACTCACTATCTTGATGATAATTCCAGACCTTGGAACGTAAATAATCTTTTTCGCAACTAAATTGATCTTTTTCCAATAATGTTTTAAATAAAATATTTTCTTTATCAGTCAAAGCAATGATTTGGTCATTTGATTTGAGATAAGCGGAACTCTCGCAATAAATCCAATCATTATTAATACAACAAAAAATTGTTTCATCATGATAATTTCTTATTATCATTTTAATTAGATCATGAAGCGCATAGGGTTTAATAAAAATTATATCTCTCTCTAAAATATTATTCTTAGTAAGATTAGCTAAAATATTAATACGAAATGACTGGATCAAATTACTGTCAAATAGTCCATCAATAAATAAAATATCTATTTTACTCATGTTAATCAAAGATTGATTATGCATTAAAATATTTTCAATCAATATTGATTTGTTACCAATTATGATTTCAAATTGATGCTTTTGTTTATTAGCAATCATTTCATTCAGGTTGTTTTGACAAAATTCAGACAAATATCTAACTAAATTATCCGTTAAAGCGTCAAATATAATTGAATTATCGCTTAATATAACAAGCTTTTTTGACATTAAAATTTGTTTTATGATATTTATGTGGATTTTGCTATTAGTTTTACTAGTTAAATCCACTTGAATTATCTCATATTATTTGAATTAAAGCTTATTTACCGTAACTGATACTTTTAGCAGTTTGCCCTTTACCTACCCAAAAACCATTTGAAGGGCTGAGATCATCTGAAACTGCACCACGATCATCGAATACAAAACATTCACCTTGCCACATCTCATTAACATTTTTTGTATCTTCCAAATATTGTAAGATTCCACCTTTTAAATGATAAACTTCCTCAATGCCCATTTGTTTCAGCAAGGCAGTAGATTTTTCACATCTAATGCCGCCCGTACAAAACATTGCAACTTTTTTATTTTTTAGATTATCAATATTATTTTTTGTCCAATCAGGAAATTCTCTGAAAGTTTTCGTTTTAGGATCAACTGAATGTTTAAAAGTTCCAACTTTAACTTCATAATCGTTTCTAGTATCAATAGTAATTACATCATCTCTTGAGATAAAATTATCCCAATCATATGTTTCAATATACTGTCCTTTTAAATTCTGAACATCAAGCGCACCATATTTTAATGCAACAATTTCATCTTTAATTTTAACTTTAATTCTAGAAAATGGTTGAATGTTACTGTAATTTATTTTGATATTTATATCTTGTGCATTAGTAATTTTTTGTATTTCATCAACAACTAATTTCACATTTTCTTCTGAGCCAGAAATCGAGCCGTTAAACCCTTCATGCGCAATTATTATTGTACCGCGTACATATTTTTTCTTAGCAATCAATAAAATTTTTGGCAGCAAAATGTCAGTGTTTTCTATATTTATAAAACTATAAAAACTTAAAATTGCTACTTGATCACTAACAATTTGATCTTGCTGATCTATTTCAATATTTTCATCCATAATCTTTACCAAAAAGTCGCTTCAAATTAATTAAAACGCTATTATATCATATTATTTGAAAAAATGGTAGTTATATGATTTGTAATGTTCGGTACGGCATTACTATATATCCTTTGCCTGTGGCATATCTTTTTTTGAATTTGAACCTTGAGCTTTGTTTCCAATTGGATGCTGTGGGTTTCGATCTTCTCTATTTCTTCTTTTGCATATTTATTAGATTTACTACCAGTTTCAATCTGATTCTAGTTACTGCTTTATTAAAATATTCTGTGACTGCAAACTAGTAGAGCAACTAATTTAAAATAGAACTAATGTAATTATGAATAACTTATCTTTTATAAAGAACCTCTGAATCTGGATAAAATCCACGTGTTACATACCCTTTGCCTGTGGTTATATCTTTTTTTGAATTTGAGGCTTCAACTTTTTCTCCAGTTGGATGCTGAGCTTTTTCAAGCTTCTCTATTTCTTCTTTTACATATTTATTAGATTTGAGGCCCGTTTCAAGCTGATTCTGTTTCTCGAATTCTTTCAACTGGTTTATTGAAATATTTTTTGGCTGCAAACTAGCCGAGCAACTACTTAAAAACAAAACTACTGTAACTATAAATAAATTTTTCATATCACCTCAAACACTTAAAGCCTTAATTTGTCCATCTTGCGTCATTCGCTCCAATACATAATTTTGTACCTTTTCAAACGCTTTATTTTCAATCTGACGAATTCTTTCTTTAGAAATATTATATTCAATACTAAGAGTATCCAAAGTCGATGGAGAATCATTGAGCTTTCTTGCAGTGAATATTTTCATCTCACGATCATTTAGAGTACTCATGGCTTTTGACAAAATTAATTTTTTGTTAGTAGATATTTGTTGTGATGCAAGTTTATCTTCTTGAGATGGTTTTGATTCTGGAATGAGATCAATCATATCACCGCCCGAATTGTCACCACTACTATCTATAGTGCGATT
This sequence comes from Rickettsiales bacterium, assembly GCA_003963235.1. GTDB lineage: Bacteria > Pseudomonadota > Alphaproteobacteria > Rickettsiales > Rickettsiaceae > Megaera_A. The sequence goes on along the minus strand of RXKF01000018.1, from coordinate 37,192 downwards.
TAAGGATAAGTCAGACCCAGATAGACGCTGACTCATTTCATTAACTTCTTTAACACTCACTCCAAGCGTATCGGCAATTTCCTGATAATCCCCTTCATTAACAGATCTTGCATACAAATTAGTGATTTTATGTTTGATCTTACTTAAGCTAAAGAAAAGTTTCTTCTGAGCAGAAGTAGTACCAATTTTTACTAATGACCATGATTTTAAAACATATTCTTGAATTGATGCTTTAATCCACCATGTAGAATATGTTGAAAGCCTAAAGCCAAGATCAGGATCAAACTTTTTTACCGCCTGCATTAGACCAATATTACCTTCAGAAATAAGTTCTGTAATCGGTAAACCATAGTTTTTATATCGTATGGCAATTTTTGCCACTAATTTTAAGTGACTTTTTACTAATTTATGCGCGGCATCTAAATCATGCTTTTCTAAATATGCTTTAGCAAGTAAAAATTCTTCTTCCTTACTCAATGAAGGTATATTATTAATTTCACGTAAATATATACCAAAACCATACTCAGAGCTGACTACTGCAATATTTGTAATATTTGACATATCTATGCTACCTAAATTTTTTTCTAATATTTATTATATTATCATGATTTATATCAAAAATTAACAACAAATTAATCTTTTTGTGTGTATTTTTTATTATAAATCATTTTCTATGAAGCTAATTTCTAAAATCTCAAAAGCCTTGGTGCCTTTAGGCGTTGATACTTCAACAACATCTCCTACAGTTTTACCAATTAAAGCTCGAGCTATTGGTGATTTTGTTGAAATGCGTCCTTTGCTAATATCAGCTTCATATTCACCAGTAATTTGATAAGAAGAAGTTTCTTCGGTATCATCATCTAAAATTTTTACTGTAGCGCCAAATTTAACACTATCCGTCGTTAGTTTTGAAGCATCGATAATTTCAGCTCTAGAAAATTTATCTTCCAAATCTGAAATTTTTCCTTCAATAAAACTTTGCTTTTCTCTAGCCGCGTGATATTCTGCATTTTCAGATAAATCCCCAAATTCTTTGGCGGTTGCGATTGCTTCAATAACAGCAGGTCGCTCAACAAATTTCAATTGTTTGATTTCGCGCTCTAATTTTTCGTATCCTTTTTTAGTAATAGGAAATTTGTCCATAGCTATTAAGTCTTGTTTATGTTAAGATCTAAGAGTATATTTATACCTGTATATTTTGTCAAATTTGCTTTACTAACCCTATGTCCGATTCGAAATTAGACTTTGAGATTCAACGTAAAATCTTTCATCTATATAGCTTGATTTTTCCAGTTGCATATATTTTTATATCAAAATCGACCATGTGCATTGCATTAACTATAATTACAGCTATTGCTCTTTACCTAGATATATCTAGGCATTATAACCCAAAAATAAAAACATTAGTAGCAAATTTTTTTGGAAGATTTTTAAGAGAAGAAGAAAATAATGGTCAATTTGCTTTTAGTGGCGCAAGTTATATGGCTTGTGGATTTTTATTAACCTGTCTTTTATTTAATAAAGGTTTAGCGATTAATTCTTGGTTTATATTAATTATTTCAGATTGTTTTGCAGCAATTGTAGGCTTAAAATATGGCTCACCACTATTTAATGGTAAAACACTGGCTGGCTCTATCTCATTTTTTGTATCAGCTGTTTTTATCAGTATCTTAACTTATTTCGTTATAGGCTATCGCACAACATTTATCATTATTATTGTCAGCTCATTTGTTGTGACAATAATTGAATTTTTTTCAAAAGAGATCAAAATTAATGATAATTTTAGCATACCAGTTAGCTATGCACTTATTACAACGATACTAAGCTGGACGGTGTAATTTCAATGAAACTTTCAACAGAATTTTATAATCATTTAAGAGATTATGTCTCTGTTTCAGAAATTGTTCGCCAAAAAATTATTCTTACTAAAAAAATGGGTGAATATGTTGGTATATGCCCATTTCATAATGAAAAAACACCATCATTTACTGTTAGCGACGCTAAAAAATTCTATCATTGCTTTGGTTGCGGTGCGCATGGAGATGTTATCCGCTTTGTATCTGAAACAAATGGTATTGGCTATAAGGAAGCTGCTATTAAGATCGCTAATGAGAAGGGTATTGAATTACCAAAAATGTCAGCTTCGGAAGAGAAAAAATATGAAGAAGCAGATCAAATTCATAATATTTTAGAATTAGCTTGTCAATTTTTTACTCAAAATTTGAATAATAATGTTTTAGAATATTTAGCTACTAGAAAAATTGATCCAAAAACAATTCAAGATTTTTCAATAGGCTACGCTCCAGGTGGTGGAGTGCTTGAGAAATTTTTACAAAGTAGATCGTTCTTTTTAAAAGATTTATTAAAATGTGGTTTATTTGGTAAAAAGGAAGATGGTAGAATATATGAAGTATTCAATAAGCGAATAATGTTTCCCATACGAAATACTTACAATAAGATTGTTGCTTTTGGGGGTAGAGCTATTGGTGATGCCATGCCTAAATATATTAATTCACCAGAAACTGTTATTTTTAAGAAATCAGAGCATTTATTTGGTGAAAATATAGCAACTGGTCATTTTTATAAAAACAATCATGCCATTCTAGTCGAAGGATATATGGATGTTATTGCTCTTCATCAAGCTGGTTTTAAACAAACTGTTGCAAGCCTTGGAACTGCTGTTACTGAAAATCATATTCAAAAATTATGGCGAGCTTGTGATGAAATTATTGTTTGTCTTGATGGTGATGATGCAGGGATAAGAGCTAGTGCGCGTACGATTGAGTTAATTACACCTCATGTTACAGCTAATAAATCAGTCTCTTTTATCAAATTACCAATAGGTCTTGATCCAGATGATTTGATTAAAACAAAAGGAAATGATGCATTTAATCAAGCATTAATAAAAAGATATGGTTTATCAGAAATGATTTGGAAAATAGAATTTGATGGTAAAGAATTTAAAACTCCAGAACCACGAGCTCTGCTTGAGCAAAAATTAGATATCCGTTGTAGTCTTATTAAAGATAAAACACTACAAGCAAATTTTAAACGTTACTTCAAAGAAATGATTTGGCATAATATTGTCAAAAATAAAAAAACTGACAATTCTATTGCGCCACAATTTAGTAGCGAAGTAACTAATTGTATCAGTTATAACGAGATGGAAGTTGCTGAAAATGCAATTTGTGCTTTTATAATAAAATTTTATGATCATATAGATGATATTTTAGATAGAGTGCATTTACAGAATTTCAACTTAAACGAATTTAAAGATTGGATTATTGAATTCAAAAGTAATAGTAACGAGAATAAACATATATCATTAGAGGATGCTGTAAAAAAAACTAGATTTTATAATATTTATCTATTATTATCACAGCCCAATAATTTATTTTTTAATATAATTGGCTCAACCAAAAAAGATTTTGATAAAAATCTGTTTTTTGAATGGTTGTGTAAAAAACATTATCTTTTAATTTTAAAACAAGAATATGTCAATGCATCAAAAAACAGTTCAGATATAACTGAATCGAGATCTGCCTCATATCTAAAAGAAATTCAGAAAGTTTCAAAAGAATTAGACCAATTAAGTGAAAATTTTATAAGTTAATCATCAATATATTTTTTAAGTATCTATGAAAAAAGAAAAAAAAGACACCGATCTTAGTGAAACAGATTCAAAAAATCTTGATAATTTAGTAACGAGAAGCAAAAAGAAAGGTTTTGTCACAGTTGATGAGCTTAATAAATCAATAACAGCAAGTAAAAAACTTTCTGTAAATGAGCTTGAAAATGCCATTTCAAAATTTTCAGAAGCAGGCATTGATATTATTGAAGATGATGATGATATTAAACTTGATATTAATGTTAATGAAGAGTTGACAGTATTTAACAGGTCGGCTGATTCAGAAGAAGAAAACGAAGCAGAGGACTTAGGATCAACTGATGACCCAGTTCGTTTATATTTACGTGATATGGGTGGGGTTGAGCTTTTATCTCGTGAAAATGAAATTGAAATTGCTAAAAGAATTGATGAAGGCAAGCAATTAATGCGTAACTCATTATGCGAAAGTCCAATTGCAATGAAGCGCTTTATTAAGTGGTTCGAAGATCTAGTTAATGAAAAGATTTTACTTCGCGATTTGATTGATCTTGAAGCTAATTTAGATAATGATGTTGAAACAATTAGCGACGATGAAAGAGACGAAGAAGAAGATGATGATGAAAATATTAGCGAAGATAAAGTAAAATTAGAACAAGATTCCGATGATGATTCTGGTGTTTCTCTATCAATTTCAGCGATGGAGGCTGAACTTTTACCATCAGTAACAGACAAAATGGAAAATATTGCAAAAATTTGTAGCGATATTTTAGCTGAAGTTAAGAAGCATTTTGCTAAGAAAACTAATATCGATCTTCTAAAAAATAATAAATCATATTCTAAATTATTAAGTTCTTTAATAGAAGAAGTATCATCTTTACATTTTAATAATAAACGTATTGAGGAAATGCTAACTGATATTTATAGCATTAATAAAGATTTGCTGACTCATGAAATGAAACTGATGGCACTAGCCGAAAAACATAAAGTTAATCGTCAAAGTTTTTTAAAGGAGTACACTAATTCAGACTATGGTCAGGAATGGCTGAATAAAATTCAAACCAAGAAAGAAGCAGCTTGGAAAAACTTCTTTAATGAAGAGCAGGGATCAATTAATAAAATTCTCAAATCATTTAGAACGATTGAAAAAGAATCTGGAATTTCATTAATTGAATTTAAAAGAATTGTTGGTTCCATTCAAAAAGGTGATAGACAAACTTCAAAAGCTAAAAAAGAGATGATTGAAGCAAACTTACGCTTAGTTATTTCAATTGCAAAAAAATATGCCAACAGAGGCTTGCAATTTTTAGATTTAATTCAAGAGGGAAATATTGGCTTGATGAAAGCTGTTGATAAATTTGAATATAGCAGAGGCTTTAAGTTCTCAACCTATGCAACTTGGTGGATAAGGCAAGCAATAACAAGATCAATTGCAGATCAAGCTCGAACTATTCGCATTCCTGTGCATATGATTGAGACGATTAATAAAATTATCAGGACATCTCGCCAGATGTTTGGAGAACTGGGCTATGAGCCAACGCCAGCTGAAATTGCTGCGAGGCTTTCTATGCCGATCGATCGTGTTAAAAAAGTGATGAAAATTGCTAAAGAACCAGTTAGTTTAGAAAATCCTGTTGGTGATGAAGATGGCAGTTATTTAGGTGATTTTATTGAAGATAAAAACGCAATATTACCAAGTGAGGCAGCTTTCCACTCTAATTTACGTGAAACAACCACTAGAATTCTTTCTACTTTAACTCCAAGAGAAGAGCGCGTGTTGCGTATGCGTTTTGGTATTGGTGTTCACACGGATCATACTTTAGAAGAAGTTGGTCAACAGTTTAATGTGACGCGTGAAAGAATTAGGCAGATTGAAGCAAAAGCATTGCGTAAGCTTAAACATCCAATTAGGTCAAAGAAAATGATTAGCTTTTTGAGTCGTTCTGGTAGTGATAATACAGGAAGATAATATAAATCGTTATAAAATTACTCTGGAATATTTAGGCAATGGTTATTGCGGGTGGCAAAGGCAGGAAAATAATTTATCTTTGCAACAAATTATTGAAGATGCAATCTATGCTTTTAGCAAAGAAAATGTGAATGTGATTGCGGCTGGTCGCACTGATTCAGGGGTCAATGCATATGAGTTAGTCGCTCATTTTGATTTAAGATCTTATTATGAGCCAAGGCGATTGATGCATTCAATTAACCATTTTTGCCGCATGCATACTATTGGTGTTATTGCTGCTGAAATTGTTAGTGTGGATTTTCACGCACGTTTTTCTGCCAAACAGAGACATTACGTATATAAAATATTAAATCGTCCCACAGTTAATATCATTAAAGATGGTCTGGTTTATTGGGTAAGGTATCCTCTTAATATTACTGATATGCAGATTGCTGCTAATTATTTAATTGGCAAACATGATTTTAGTTCTTTTAGAGCGTCAGAATGTCAATCAAAATCACCAGTAAAAACTTTGAATAAAATTGAAATTATTAAGGTTGGTGATGAAATTGAGATCTATGTTTCAGCTTTATCATTTCTTCATAATATGGTTCGTAATATAGTTGGTAATTTAATTATGGTTGGTAAAGGTGCTTGGCCACCTGATAGAATTAAACAAGTCCTAGATGCCAAAGATAGGACTAAGGGAGGACCAACTGCTCCACCTGAGGGGCTATATTTTTTAAGAGTAGATTATTAAATATACAAGTTATTTCGCCTTTATTCGTTATTAATTGTTATTATTATTTTCTATATTTCAATCAAAGAAAATGCTAAATTAAATATAATTTTTTATATTTAAGATATTTTATGTTCGTCAAAGAAGCATTAAAGCAAGCTTGCTCAAAGCTTATTAATAGCTCAACTCCTGCTCTTGATGCCAGAATTCTGCTTTGTCATGTATTGGATAAAACTCATGAGCAATTATTGATTAGCTACAATGATGAGCTCAACACGTCTATTCAGCGTCATTATTTTGAACTAATTCAAAGAAGAATAAGTCAAGAACCGATTGCATATATAATAGGAGAGCAGGAATTTTATGGCCGTAGCTTCATAGTTGATAAAAATGTATTGATTCCAAGGCCTGAGACTGAACTTATAATTGATTCAGTTTTAGAAAATATACATCATGACTCAACAATCAAAATTCTAGATTTAGGCACGGGAAGCGGTGCTATTGCGGTTACCTTGGCCAAAGAAATAATAACAGCTGAAATAGTTGCGACTGATATATGTGCAAGCGCTCTTAATATTGCTAAATTAAATGCAAAGAAACATTTTGCTGAGAATCAAATTATTTTCAAGCAAAGTAATTGGTACGAAAATATTAATGATGAAAAATTTGATTTTATAATCAGCAATCCTCCTTATATCTCTTATTCTGATACTAACCTAGTTGCAACTCAAACAGAACTTTTTGAGCCCCATTTGGCGTTATATGCTGGAGATGATGGATTATATGCATATGATAAGATAATTAAAAATGCCATTGATTATTTAAAAAATGATGGTAAAATCCTACTAGAAATTGGTTTTAATCAGTTTGATTCTGTATCTAATATACTTAAACAAAATGGTTATAATAAAATTTTATTGAAAAAAGACCTAGCCGATATGCCCAGAATTATTACCGTTTATTAAAATATGTGTTCTAATTGCACATCTATTCCAAATAATGTAGTAATAAAACTATCAAAACTAACAAAATTCTAACTATAACCACTGATAATAATTTACAATTTTAGACCATACAGGTGATGTGTGTTATAACATCTGTTAAATATTAATTTAAAAAATAATAATGGAAATAAATATGACTAATTCAAAATTACTTGCTACAGCATTTACAGTAGCTGTATTATCATTTACTCATGCTCAAGCTTCTGATGCACCAGCAGGAATGGAAAAATGCAAAGTTGTTAACGCAGAAGGTAAAAACATAATTCTTGAAAACAAAGCAGATGGCGTAGGTGAATCTGCTGTGGCGCATCAAAATAAAGCTGGTGATGCTGATGCTTGGATTTGGGTAAAAACAGGTGAGTGTGATAAACTTAACCATGGCGACGCTAGTGGTGTTGATGCAGAAACTCAAGCAAAAATTGATTCAAGCGCAATGGGTGCATAATCAATTATTTTTGATTTAAAAATAAAAAAGCTGGTCTGAAAGTTATTATTAATAATATTTCAGGCTGGCTTTTTTTATAGTGAATTTCTGTTTTTGAGCATTCACTACAACGCTAATTCTCGATAAGGAAAGAGGATAAATTGAGATTAGAATGAAATTTTATGAAAGGTTTATTCTTTTTTAAAAATAGCTCATTGTCGATTTGCTAAATCTAGCAGTAACGTCAAATGTAGTTATATAACCCTAGTAATGGATAAATTAGAAGAAATCAGACTTGGAGCGATCCAGTGCCTGATTTAATCTTATATTTATTTCATTTATAATATAGTAATTTAAGTTGAGGTTTGTGCAAATTGTTCAAGGCGTTGTCATTACCGCGCAAGGCTAAGAATCTATATCACGTTCTTTAATAATCAATTTGTGATCTGCTCCATCAATCAAATAATATAAAAAATATAGAATTAACTATTAATATGCATTAAGTCCAGTTTTAAATTTACTTTTTTTATTTTTGTATTAGTCTGTAAAATACTAAATAATATAAAAATCTCTATATGAAAATAACTTTTATAGGCACAGGCTATGTAGGGCTAGTTTCTGGCGTGATGATGAGCCATTTAGGTCATGATGTTGTTTGCCTTGACATTGACTCAAATAAGATTCAAAACCTAAAAGAAGGAAAACTTCCAATATTTGAGCCAGAACTGGATAATTATATAAATAAATATGCAAATAGTTCAAGACTTCAATTTATAGATAATTATGATGAAAAATTGCGTGATTCGGAATGCGTTTTCATAACTGTAGGAACCCCTCCAAAAGATGATGGTGATGCAGATTTAAAATGGGTATTTGAGGCAATTAATTCATTATGCAATATTGTTAGTCCTGAGTGTATTTTTGTAATTAAATCAACAGTTCCACCTGGAACTTGCTTAGAAATTCAAGATTTTTTAAGGAAAAATAATTATAACAATGAAGTAGTCTCTAATCCTGAGTTCTTGCGTGAGGGGTCTGCGATCAGTGATTTCCTAGAGCCAGATAGAATTGTCATTGGTGCAAACAGCGAACATGCATTTTCAATTATGCGTAAATGCTATAAAAAGCTTCAAGATCAGGGTATACCTATCGTTGAGACTGATTTAAGAACATCTGAGCTGATAAAATATGCATCTAACACTTTCTTAGCCAATAAAATTGCATTTATCAATGAAATGGCTGATTTATGTGAAATAGTTGGTGCTGATATTGCAAAACTTTCAGAAGGCGTTGGCCTTGACAAAAGAATTGGAAAAAAATTTTTGAATCCAGGTCCTGGCTTTGGAGGATCATGTTTTCCTAAAGATATTTTAGCTCTGCAGAAATTATCTAAAAAAGTAAATTCTGCTTTTTTGGTTCTTGATGCAATAATTAAATCCAATACTAACAGGCCACAAAACTTGATGAAAAAAATAACATCGATGCTGGGTGGTAGTTTAAAAGGTAAAAAATTGGCTGTTCTTGGTTTGACTTATAAAGCAGGCACGGATGATATTAGAAGTAGTCCCTCGATTGAATTAATAAAATATTTAAGAGAAAACGAGGCAGATATAGTTGCTTTTGATCCTGAAGGTATGATGAATGCGCCTAAATATTTTGATAATTTATTATGCGCAAATTCAGCTATTGAGGCAATTAATGATTCAGATGCAATCATTATTATAACTGAATGGGATGAATTCAAAAAAATTGATTACGCTCATGCAAAGACAATTATGAAAAATCCTGTTATTATTGATTTGCGTAATATTTTAGCTTCCAATGAAATAAAAAAGCTTGGCTTTGAATATTACTCAATTGGAAGAAAACATGAAAAAAAGTAAGATGAGTAAATATTAGTGAACGATAAATTCATTCATTTTAGAACTCAAAGCTCCTACTCAATGCTTGAAAGTGCATTGAAAGTCAATCAGATCGTAGAGCTAACAAAAAAAAATAACATGAGCGCTGTTTGCTTGGCGGATCGTGGAAACCTTTTTGCTTCTCTTGAATTTTCTCTTGATGCTTGCAGAGGAAAAGTCCAGCCCATTCATGGATCTATTTTAAATATTCAGTTTAATAATCAAGGGAAGCAAGATTTTGCTGAAATTTTATTAATTGCTAAAGATGAAATCGGATATCATAATTTGCTTAAACTAGTCAGTATGACTTTTACAAAGAATGACAGATCTATATGTAATCATATTACTTTCGATGATTTAACAAAATATAATACTGGAATTATTGCATTATCTGGATATGTCGGTGGAGTAATTGGCAAACATTTGCTTGCGGTATCATATGAAAGCGCAATAGTTGCTACTAAAAAATTTAAAACCTTGTTTGGTGATCGATTTTATTTTGAAATCATGCGTCATTTTCTTGATTCAGAAAAGCAAATCGAAGTAGATTATCTAAAAATTGCTAATGAGTGCCAGATTCCTCTGCTTGCAACTAATCATGTTTTATTTAGTGACATATCAATGCATGATGCACATGATGTTTTAATGTGCATATCGCAAGGCAAGGTTCGAGACGAGCAGAATCGTAAGCGAGTTAGTAATCAATGTTATTTTAAAAGCCCTAAGGAGATGATAGATTTGTTTTCTGATTTACCAGAGGCAATTCAAAATACCATACATTTAGCGCGGCGCTGCTCTTATATGGTGGAAACAAAGCCTCCATCATTACCAAATTTTTCAGATGGTACTATATCTGAAAAAGATTTATTAAAATTAGAATCGAAAAAAGGTTTAGAATTCAGACTTGAGCAAAAAATATCTAGATCAAAATCAAAGCAAAAATTAACTACACTACAAAAGCAGGAATATTTAGATCGTCTTAACTATGAGCTAGATGTAATTTGCAATATGGATTTTGCTGGTTATTTTTTGATTGTATCTGATTTTATTAGATGGAGTAAGGAAAATAATATTGCCGTAGGACCAGGGCGTGGCTCTGGCGCAGGCTCGATAATTGCTTGGACACTGCAAATTACCGATCTTGATCCAATTGAATTTGGCTTGTTATTTGAGCGTTTTTTAAATCCTGAAAGAGTATCAATCCCTGACTTTGATATCGATTTTTGTCAAGAAAGAAGGGAAGAAGTTATCACTTATGTTAGGTCTAAATATGGTGACGACAGGGTTGGCCAAATCATAACATTTGGAAAAATGCAGGCTAAAGCTGTTATAAAGGACGTCTCAAGAGTTCTGGGCTTGCGCTATGCTTATGCAGATCATTTAACAGAGCTAGTGCCATTTAATGCAATTAATCCTGTGACACTATCTCAAGCCATGGAAGATGTTGCTGAGCTGAAGCAAGCCTATAAAGGCAAAGGTTTATACAATTTACAGGGCGAAGAAGAGCTAATACAACAAGTTTTAACTACTTCTCTAGTATTAGAAGGACTACATAGACACGCATCAACTCACGCAGCAGGAATTGTTATAGCAAATGAAAGTTTGAGTGATATCGTGCCTGTATATAAGGATTTGAATTCCGACATGTTGATAGTTCAATATTCAATGAAATACTCAGAACTAGCGGGCTTAGTTAAGTTCGATTTCCTTGGCTTACAAACACTAACTGTGATTACTAAAACATTATCATTATTAAAAAATAGAGAAATCAATATTGATATTAATCTTATTCCATTTGATGACAAACTAACTTTTGACATGCTCTCACAAGGATTGAGTACTGGCGTATTTCAGTTTGAAAGCGGGGGAATGAAAAATGCTCTCAAAAAATTAGAACCAGATGATGTTAACGATATAATTGCTCTTGGCGCTTTATATAGACCAGGGCCAATGGATAATATTCCAACTTATATTGCCTGCAAACATCAAGAACAAGAAGCTGATTATCTGCATCCATTACTGGAACCAATTTTACGTGCAACTTATGGCGTAATCATTTATCAAGAGCAGGTGATGGAGATCGCTCGAAAGCTCTCTGGTTATAGTTTAGGTGCTGCTGATTTGCTTCGCCGAGCGATGGGCAAAAAAGTTAAAAGTGAGATGGATGCACAAGAGGAAATTTTTGTTAGCGGTGCTATTAAAAATAATGTCTCAATTGATCAAGCCAAATCGATTTTTGCTACGGTAGCTAAATTTGCTGGTTATGGCTTTAATAAATCTCACGCATCTGCTTATGGAGTTATTTCTTATCAGACTGCTTATTTAAAAGCAAACCACCCTGTTGAGTTTCTTGTTGCCTGTCTTAACCTTGATATTGGTAATAGTGATAAGATTAATATATTTTTGCACGAAGCAAGAAATTTCAATATTGAGATAATATCACCTGATATTAATGTATCCGACGGCATGTTTAGTATTTATTATGAAGATGAGAAAAAATCTATTATTTTTGCTCTGGGTGCAATTAAAAATGTAACTACAAATTTTGGTTTAGCTGTATCTGAAGCAAGAACTAAATTTGGTAATTTTAAATCAATAATGGATTTTGCAGAAAAAATTGAGCCAAAATTTATTAACAGACGACTGCTTGAGAATATCATTAAAGCTGGTTGTTTTGATTCTCTTCACTCTAATCGTAATAGTTTACTTCAAAGCGTGCCTAAAATCATGGCATATAGCGCATCATATCACGCTGAGAAAAAATCAAATCAGTTCAGCTTAATTACTGTTAATGCTGTTAGTAAGAATATATTAATCGATGCAGATCCTATTTCATTATCAGAAATGGCTTATTTTGAATTTGATGTGTTGGGGTTATTTCTTAAAAATCACCCCTTATCCTCAGTATTGAATTTAATTGAGAAATGTAATATTAAAACCTCATCTTATATTAAAAATGAACTAGCCGATGGCGGAAGTAACTGCAAGTTAATAGGAGTAATAACTAAAAAAGACGCACGTATGTCAGCGCGCGGAAGATTTGTGACCCTTAATCTTTCTGATCCTGATGGAATTTATGAAGTTTCTATTTTTAATGAAGAAGTTTTTAAAAACTATGCCAACTTAATTAATGTTAAAGAGCCTGTTATTATTTATTGCGATATTTTTAAAGATAAAGGAGGTGTGCGCATCACCGCTAATCGCTTTACTAATATTGAAGAAGAAATGCAAACTTATGTTCACAATATTCAGCTATATCCCAAAAACAAAGAGGAGCTGAACAAAATCATGGATATATTAAATAAAAGCACTAATTTAGAAAAAACGAACACGATTATTACCTTATTCTTAGAAACAGAAAATGATTTTTTTACTAAAATAAATATTCCCAATTGCATATATCTTAGTGACACAGACTTAGATCTGATTATGAATATTAACCAAACATCTCAGTGATTTTTCTGTTTATCCATAGTTTTGTCACCACGCCTGTTCGCCTTCCCTATAAAGCAAGTTGATGAGAATTGGGATGGAACGACTAGGCGCATATGAGTCAGACAAAGCTAGCCAAAGGTAACTTTATCGTTGTTTTATTTCTGGTTGTGGTCTATTTCTTTCACCTAATATTCTGCGTACAAAGCTTTTAGTTTTCAGATCTACTTTTTTTGGCATTTCATGGCTCTGAATAAATTTTTCAAAATCTTTCGTTTGAAATTTATAAGTTAGGCTTGTTTCACGAGTTTTAATATCCAAAAGTTCAATAAAATCTTTTTTAATTATTAATGGGGTTGTGGGCTCATTTAATAATTCAACAACTTGCTTCATCATCTTAGTATCGGGAGATTGTTTATCATGCTTTTTTGTTCGTGCTGATTCGTTTATAAGTGCAGTTAGTATGTCAGTTTTATCATTATTTTTCCAAGTTTCATCTTTACAAAAATTAAAAATAAAATTAAGATTTTTTTGTTTGTTTTCTTCATATAATTTTAAAATAAATTCTTTGCGCTCTAGATTTACATCTTGATTATTGCCTATAAAGTGATTATTAAAATATCGCGCAGCTTGAATTTTTCCTTTTTCATGTAAATATTCTGCTTTTTTTTTCTGCTTTTTTAAAATCTAATGTAGTAACATCTTTTGTATCAAGAATTATAGTATTAAGAGCATTTTCTCGTAAATTTTCAAAACCTTTATTTTTATTCTCGGTGAGAACAAATTCACCTCCTATTTTAGCAGTAAATTTAAGCATTACATTTAGTAAAAATTTTTGCACTTTACTAAAATTGGTAATTTTTTCTTGAGCGCTATAAACTGCAATATGAGCTGGACTATTTGCTTCTTGAGATCCGAAAGCAAGGACTAATGTTCTGTTTTGTTTTGCTTCATTTATTATTTGAGTTGAATCAGTTACATCTTGTATTGAGTCAGTCAAATCTTGAGCAGTATTATCTTTACTGTTAAAATGTTTTTGAGGAATATTATCACGTACACCTCCATCAACATATTCTTGACCATCAATTTCAACAGGAGCAAATTTTAATGGTAGAGATGCAGAAGCTCGACATGCTAGTGCAATTTCAACATTAGGAGATTTTTTTGCATCAAAAATTGTTAGCTCGCCAGTAGTTTTATTTGTAGCAGTAATTACTAATCCTTTGAAAATTTTAGGATCAATTGCTCGCATCATATCAAGATCACCAAAAGTTATTTGACCATTATTTTGTGCTTTATTTTGAATTTCAAATAATTTTTCTGGGTTATTTTTAAACGCTTCTAGTTTATCTCTGTCTTCTGATAATAATTTAATTTTATCTATGTTCTCTTTTGTTGCAGCTTCTTCGTTTAATAAATTCAATTCATTATTTATTACATCTGTACGTTCTTTGCATTTTTCAACTATATTATTATTTTTTATAAAATAATCTGTAATATTATTATTAATTGTATTATGAAGTAGCTCATATAAAGGCATGGCATCTTTTTGAATAATACCATTTCCCTGTAAATTATTTAAATTTGTCTTCAGAAATGTATTTTTCATATTTGGCACACTGATTCCAGTAGCAATAAATGCAGCTGTAATTGCTCCCGCAGAACTTCCAGCTATTGCTTCTATTTCATTTAGCACACCTGAATTAACTAGTTCTTCATGTACACCAGAATAAATTGCTCCTTTTGCCCCGCCTCCACTAAATACTGCATATTTAAAGGGTTCGCTCTGAGCATTACTCATTTCATCTAAATTAATTTTCATATTAATTCTTCTTTGTGTTAATGATTTTATTAGCAAATTTAGAATTGTTATTTGAGTGTACTCATCTTACACATAGCTTGGCAATTAAAATTTGTAAATATCTTGAGATTTATTTATTATTGATGTAAGTAGAATATTTTAAAATAAATATATTATTAACATGAGCAATGACAAAATTTCTGAAGAAAAAATATATGAATTAATTATGACCGATAAAAAACATCAAGAAAATAAAAGAGATGAATTAAATAATTATTTTATTACATTACTATCAAGTATTTTAGCTGCAACTCCCTTTATTGATAAGGCAACAACAGTGATGCCAGATGTTGATGAAGGAAGTGTCATTAGATTATTTTTAACAGTTCTATCCTCTATTGGATTAATACTTTCATTCATTTGGTCTTCAAGCTTTAAAAGAATAATAATTTATAATGAAATATTAGATATGAAAATATCTAAATTTGAAGACAAGCATAATATAGACTTCTTAACTAATATCGCCAATGAAATGAGAGCAAGAAAAGCTCCAAGTAAAATTACAAAACATCAATTAATTATTCCATATATTTTTAAAATTATATTTATATCCATAATTATTTATTCTTTGTCTTGGATGATGTAGTAATTCTGATAAGACAGCGAAGAGAAACAACTAAATATAAAGATGGCAAGCAGAATTAAATATTATTTTTTAGCTTTAGTAAATAAATTGAAAAAATTACTCGTTGTGATGTCAGCTAATTCTTCAGGATGAATATTTTTAAGTTCAGATAGACACTCAAGCACATGTTTAGCATAAGATGGCTCATTAGTTTTACCTCTCATAGGAACAGGAGCTAGATATGGTGAATCAGTTTCAATTAGTAAACGCTCTACTGGAACATATCGCACTATATTCCTTAAATTTTCAGCATTCTTAAAGGTAATAATGCCTGAGATTGAAATATATAAACCAAGGTCTAGAACTTTTTCAGCAAACTCACGACTGGCAGTGAAACAATGAATAAGAGCTGGAAATTCTTTAACTTTTTTATTGAGCGTAATTATATCAACTGCATCTTTTTCTGCATCGCGCATGTGGATAATCACTGGTAGATTATTGCTTTGAGAAGCATAAATATGTTGCTCAAAAGATTCAATTTGTAATTTATGATGTTCATCTTCTTTATTATAAAAATAATCAAGTCCAGTTTCCCCAAGACCAATTACCTTTTCATCTACACTTAATTCTAAAAGTAATTTGGAGTTGGTAACTTCCACAACTTCACTAGGATGAATACCTACAGAAGCAAAAACATTTTCATATTGTTTTGCAAATTTTAAAATATTTTCAAAATTATCTAAGCGGGTGCAAATTGTTTGCATATATTTAACATTATTCTCACCTGCGCGCTTAACTATATTATCAATATTGTTATAATCACTTAGCATATCTAAATGGCAATGCGAATCTACTATAATCATTTATCAATCCTTGGAAATATTGGTATAGGTTGTTTTAGTGGAGATGACGGCTGCAAAGCAAATTCTTTGGTCAGATTACTAAACGAGCGTTCATGTGGATTTACTCCAAGCTGGTCTAGTATTTTTTCAGCTGAATCTGGAATGAATGGTTGCAACATAATGCCAATGTAACGCATTGTTTCAAGTATTGTATATAATATAATTAACATACGCTCTGGGTCAGTATTTTTCAGCGACCACGGCGCTTCTTTATCAATCAAGATATTCCCTAAATCGGTAATTTTAATAATATTTTCAAGCACAATGTTAATTTGAAAATTTTCCATAGCTTTTATATTTTGCTGATGCATTGATAATATTTCCATAATTATCGATGAATTATATATATCATTTAGCTGATCAGAAGATATTTGAGGAATGGCGCCATCACAATTTTTAAAGACAAAGGAGCTTGTACGTTGCAATAAATTACCAATTTTATTTGCAAGCTCACTGTTGCTCCGAGTAATCAAACTTTCACGTGAAAAATTACCATCACTGCCAAATGTCACCTCGCGCATTAAAAAATAACGCGTTTGATCAAGACCAAATTCCTCGACTAATTTCAATGGATCAATAACATTTCCAATTGATTTTGATATTTTTTGCCCCTCATTGGTCCACCAACCATGTGCTACTATTGATTTTGGCAACTCAAGATCAGCAGCCATTAAAAATGCTGGCCAATATATAGCATGGAATCTCAAAATATCTTTGCCAATTACATGCGCTGCCACTGGCCAAAATTTTGCATATTCATCTGTCTTATCAGGATAGCCCAAAGCGGAAATATAATTAGTTAGTGCATCAAGCCAAACATAAATTACATGCTCTTTGTCTTCTGGTACTTCAATTCCCCATTTAAAACTAGTGCGTGATATAGATAAATCTGTTAAGCCATTTTTGACAAAGCTTATTACTTCATTATACCTTGACTCTGGTTTAATAAAGTGTCTATTATTAGCATAATAGTCCAGTAATTTATCTTGCCATTTAGAGAGCGCAAAAAAATAGCTAGATTCTTCTACCCATTCAACTGGAGCACCTGTTGGAGCTAAGCCATCTGGCGTTAGTTCTTTTTCAGAATAAAATGCCTCATCACGAACAGAATACCAACCAGCATATTTACCTAAATATATGTCACCATTTTGTTTTAATTTTTGCCACAAAGCATGAACTGCTTCTTTATGGCGGTTTTCTGTAGTTCTTATAAAATCGTCGTTAGATATATTAAGCATATCCATCATTTGATGAAACACTGCTGAATTTTTATCAGTAAATTCTTGCGGGGTAATATTTTTTTTAGCAGCTGATTCGCTCACTTTTTGCCCATGCTCATCTGTTCCAGTCAAAAATTTGACGCTTGTGCCATTCAGACGCATGAATCTAGCCATTACATCGCAGGCAATGCTAGTGTATGCATGACCTATGTGAGGAACGTCATTTACATAAAAAATTGGCGTAGTGATATAAAAATTATCTGCAGACATATTTAAAAAACTATATAATTTTAGAATTTAAATATAATAGTTTTAAACTGTGCTTTTATCAATTGAAAAAGATTTGATTTAAAAATAAAAAAACAGAAAGTACCTTAAAATACTTTCTGTTTTTGTTTAGATTTTATTTAAGCAAGATCAGCAAAATATTCTCCAATTAGACCAGTAGAACCATCCTCGTTGCAAATTTCATGTATTTTACCTATTATTTCAGCTCCTTTCGTAAAATTCAACCTAGAATCAGAATAAATATATACATCATTTATGTAATATTTTATAGGTGAAGCTAAGTTTACTATTGCTGCACTATTTGCTGTATTTGGGCTTCCTACTTTCATTGAACTAATATGAGATGACTCACTACCAATCGCACCTTTGATAGTAATTATTCCCTCTTTAATTATTATATGACCACTATTATTATTTTCAGAATAGATAGTACCCTCTATAACAGCAACACCATTCTTTAAAGTCGTTATTGAATTGTCATTATTATGACTTTGGCCTATCGTCAATGTTGAATCTTCTTGTAAACGGATACTCTCAATTTTATTTAATAAATTAAAATTACATTGATCTTGACCTACCGTTAATGTTACGCATATACTTGAATTATCTTGAGAATTGATATTATTCAATCCTATTGTATCATCGACATTAACTGCACTGACAACACCGGCTCCATTAGCTGCGTTTTCTGCATGAGTACTAAATTTAGTCATAAAATTACCTTTTTACTATTTAAAATTTTTTTACTATTTAAAATTATTGTAACAAAAGATTTCTAACGTGTCAACTTGATAAATTAAATAAGGAGTAAAAAAGTAACTAGATTTTCTTTACAACTTCATCAATAATGTTGAGTAAACCTTCTTGAGAATAAGGTTTGTATAAGATATGCGGATTATCTCCAACATGTTTTTTTAACTCAATTTCTTGAGAAGCAAGACCACTTTGAAAAATAAAAGGAATATCTTTAAATTTCTCTTTAGATTTTAGCTCATCATGTAATTCATAGCCATTTAAATCGGGCAGCATGATATCGGTGAGGACAAGAGCTAGAGAACTTGCGTATCTCTCAGCAAGAGAGATAGCATCCTTGCTATTAAAGGCACTAACTAATTTATAGTTTGTGAAATTTGGTATGATTAATTCAACTAAAGTATGGCAAATTTTTTCATCATCAACGAATAAAATAATATTTCTTTCTTGCATAATAATTTAAATTTTTATTGGAATAGTGAATTCAATGGTAAAACCAGTTTCTGAATTATAAGCAAGAATTTTTCCTTTATGAGCTTCAACAATTTCACGACATATTGTAAGACCAAGACCTGTACTTCCTTCTTTGATGTTATTAATTTCACCTTTATTATATGGATCAAATATACTATTTAAATATTTTTGATCTACTCCCACCCCTTCATCTTTAACAGTAATTACGTAATGTTCGATATTTTTATGCATTTTAATTTTGGCATCGACATTAATTATACCTCGTTCATTGTAATTAATTGCATTTGAAAGAAGATTAATTATTAGTTGATTTATCCAAAATTCATCAATATATGCTGGACAAGAAATGAGTTCTGTATTCAAAATTATATTAAAACCTTCTTGATTTAAATATAAATTTTTACATTTTTGTATTGCGGTTTTTATTACTTTTATTAAATCAGTGTCAACAAAATTAAATTTTATATTTTCTTGATTATCTATGTTTTCAACAATTGAGGCTAAAATAGTAGTTAAGTTATCGCTAACTTCAATGATAGCTTTTACACATTTTAATTTATTATTTTCATCCATCTTTTGCCAATTATCATGTAAATAATTTGCCACTCCTTTTATTCCATGAACAGGAGTTTTTAATTCATGACTTAATTTTGATAAAATGGAAACTTTAATCTCAGCTTCATTCGTTTTATTTTCTTTAGCATCGGACAATTGTTGTGGCATAATATTTTTTAATTAGTTATATTACTATTCATAAAATGCTGTAATAAAATTTTATAGATTTCAATTTTTGGTTGTTATTTATTGCAGTAATTATAAATTTTATTGTTTAAATTATCATTGGTATTTCATATTTATAATAAAATATATTAATATTATGTAAAAAGCAACCTTTATAGCAGGATCAAGGTTGTTTTTTAATATTGGAATTTATTTTCAATATGTTTTATTCAAGTGCAGTAAGACAACAACTAAATAAAATGTAAAACATATTAACTAAATTTGATTTTTTGTGCATATTATTAAAGTATTAATTCCAAAATTTGGTTTACATCCATTATTTTATTCATCTCATACAAAGCGCACTGTAGGAGAATTAGTAATTGTACCTTTCCGAAACAAGGAAATTACAGGCATCATCTGGCAAATTGACTGTGATTGTGAATTAAATAAATTAAAAGAAGTTAAGTCTGACCAAGCGTTTATGTCAGAACTCTCAGAATCAATGCTACGTTTAATAAATAAGGCAAGTGAATATTATTTGAGCGAACTTGGCACAATAGCAAAATTAGTTCTCCCAGTTGATGTTAATGAGTCTCCAATAATTGTTAATGAACAAATTATCGATAATTACCCTTCTTTGCCTAAATTATCCACTAAACAAAATGAGTGTTTAGAGTTAATAGAACAAACTAATATTCCCATTTTAATTAAAGGAGTAACGGGCTCTGGCAAAACGGAGGTTTATTTTTATGCAATAATGAATCAACTATTAATTGGAAAGCAAGCTCTGATTATGCTTCCAGAAATTGCTTTGAGCGAACAAATCATCGCAAGATTCACTGAGCGTTTTGGTTTTAAGCCAGCTATTTGGAATTCAAAAATATCTAAAGCTCAGAAAAAAAGAATTTTAAGAGGGGTCATCAAGGGTACTGTTAAGATTGTAATAGGTGCGCGCAGCACTTTATTTTTACCATACAAAAATCTTGGTATAATTGTAGTTGATGAAGAACACGATGCATCTTACAAGCAAAATGATGGTATTTTATATAACGCAAGAGATATGGCGGTATTAAGAGGTGCTATCACTAATTGTAAAATATTATTAATATCTGCTACTCCTTCAATTGAGTCAATATATAATGTTCAACTTGGCAAATATAAATTATTTGAATTAAAGGATAGATTCAATGATGCTCTAATGCCAAACATTCAAATTGTTGATATGCGAAAAGAATCAATATTAGTCAATAATTGGCTTTCTCAACAAGTTAAAAATGCTATCAAAGCTAATTTTGAAAAAAAAGAACAAACACTTATATTTTTAAATCGAAGAGGCTATGCTCCGTTGATGCTTTGTAAAAGCTGTGGTCATAAAGTTAATTGCCATTTATGTTCAGCCTCAATGGTAATGCATAAGGAATTAAATCGCCTTGAGTGCCATCATTGTGGCAATATATTACCAATATATAAAAAATGTCCTGAATGTGATGTTAGTGATGGACTGGTGTTATGTGGTCCTGGAGTCGAGCGTATTGAAGAAGAAGTTAAGCGATTATTTCCTGAGTATAAAATAGCCGTTGCTAGCAAGGATCAATCTTTCTTAGTTGGCGAGATGCAGACTCTACTAAAGAAAATGGAAAATCAGGAACTTGATGTTTTAATTGGTACGCAGATAATTACTAAAGGGTATCATTTTCCAAATCTAACGCTGGTCATTGTGATTGATGCAGATATCGGCTTTGTAGGTGGGGACTTGAGAGCATCTGAGAGAACTTTTCAACTACTTCATCAAGTAGGAGGAAGAGCTGGACGCGCTGATAAAAAAGGTTTAGTGATCTTGCAAACATATCTGCCAGAGCATAATGTTATAAAAGCAATTATTGATAACAAAGAAGATGAATTTATTCAAAATGAACTGTTATCTAGAAAAGCTTCAGAAATGCCACCATTTTCTAAAGTAGCATCAATAACAATTGCTGGAAAAGATGCTGACAAAACTAAGGAGTTTGCTAAGGCTTTTGCGAGCTATGCACCTCGCAGTTCTGCCCGCATATTAGGACCAACAGAGGCTATGATGTATAAATTATCGGGAAAATATAGATATAAGATACTTGTTATTGCTGCCAAAAATTTTAACTTACAAAAATATTTAAAGCTATGGCAAGAAACTTTTAAATTACCCTCTGCTTATCAAATTAAGTTTGATATTGATCCTCAACAATTATGGTAAAAATTTATCGATTTCATTTAATAAATAAGTAAATTCATTTAAATTTCTACCTTCATCACAAGCATCCGAAAGATTAGAAGATATTGGCACTTGTGTTATAAAAGGTAAATTAAAATTATCTGATATTTTTTGGCCACTATTGCCTGAAAATATTTTAATTTTTTCATTAGTTTTAGTATCATGATAATAACTCATATTTTCAATAATTCCTAAAATCGGTACTTCAAATTTTCTATATAAATTTATTGCCCTTGTTACATCATCAGCTGATACTTTTTGCGGAGTTGTAACCATTATCACATGATCAATTATATAGTTTTGTAATAAACTTAAATGGACATCACCAGTCCCAGGAGGAGAATCAATGATCAGATAATCAAGATTTTCCCATTTAGTTAGAGATAATAGTTGATATAATGCTTTACTAGCCATTGGTCCACGCCAACTAATAGAAGAGTCTGGAGCGCTAATAAAACCAATCGAATTGAGCAGAATACCATGACTTTGCAGTGGAACCATTCGTTTATCATCAATTTGAGGTAATTCATTTATGGCAAAAATACTAGGTATTGATGGACCATAAATATCTGCATCAACAATCCCTATCTTTTTGCCTAATGATTGTAATTTATAGGCAAGTAATGCAGCAATTGTTGATTTCCCTACTCCACCTTTACCAGATGCGACTAAGATAATATTCTTAACACCTTCTATATGAATTTTTGGTGTTTGTGGTTTGTTTTCGCTGGCTTTTGCGCGATTACTTGTGAGAACAATATTAACTTTATCATAGGTATTTTGCTCATTAATTTTTTGAATTACTTGAGTACGTACCTTTTCTGCCTCAGTCATATCAATATTTGTTATATCAATAGAAAACCCTAAGTTTTTACCATTTAAAATAACATTTGATGAACGAGATTTAACTGATGAATTATCAGAGAAAAAAATATTACCAGTGATATTATAAATTATGTCTTGCTGTATGTTAGTCATGCTTGCAAATTTTTATAATCATAATATAGTAAGTGAAAGACTAATTCAATTTTTTCATAATATAAAAATGCTATTTGCAGATGATAAATAAAATATACAGTCAAATTTTAAAAAGATCTCCATGGGATGATCAAGAGACAGACGAAAATCTTTTTACTAAAAAAAGAAAAGATCAGTTTAATTTTAATGAATTGCAGTTTAATTTTAGTCCACGCATTATTGTATTTGCATTAATGTTGATCGGAGTATTATGGTTGATTTCTGGCTTTTATAAAATTGAAGAAGGTGAGCAAG
>RXKF01000018.1:0-13784 GCA_003963235.1 Rickettsiales bacterium | reverse complement strand
AGATTTGGCAAATTTAATAGAATTGGTACAGCTGGACTTAATTATCATTTGCCATCGCCAATTGAAGCAATTTATGTAGAAAAGGTTGATCAATCAAGGCGTTTGGAAATTGGTTATAGATCAACAGGTAAAGCAAGAATTGGAGGGGCTGTTTCTTCTACAGACGTTAAAAATGAAAGCATAATGCTTACAGGTGATGAAAATATCATCAGCCTTAATGTTGATGTTACTTGGCATATTAACGACATATCAAAATATTATTTTAATGTAACAGATCCGCAAGAGACTGTAAAAGCAGCTGCCAGCAGCGCTATACGTGAAGTAGTTGGCAACACGCCAATAACATCAATTTTATCTAATAAAAAGCAGATGATTGCTAGTAAAATTGAGAAACTAATGCAATCTATTCTTGATCAATATGAATCTGGTGTAATTATAGAGCAGGTGAAATTACTAAGAGCAGAGCCACCTGAAGAAGTTATTGCTTCTTATAGAGACGTGCAAACTGCAAAAGCTGACAAGCAAAAAATTATTAATGAATCAGAAGCTTATAAGAATGATATTTTACCAAGAGCAAGAGGCGAAGCAGCCAAAATAATTGAAGAAGCAAATGGCTATAAAGTAGAAATTTTATCAAAAGCACAGGGTGATACAGCTAGATTCAATTCAGTTTATGATCAGTATATTAAGGCACAAGAAAT
The DNA here is from genome assembly GCA_003963235.1 of Rickettsiales bacterium. GTDB lineage: Bacteria > Pseudomonadota > Alphaproteobacteria > Rickettsiales > Rickettsiaceae > Megaera_A. The sequence goes on along the minus strand of RXKF01000018.1, from coordinate 13,083 downwards.
TACTGAGAACAGATTATATCTAGAAACAATTGAATCTGTATTGAAAGATGCTAATAAAGTTATTATGGGTAGCGATATGCTGCCACATATGGCGGTGAATCAGAAAAATTTATTTGAAAATAAATAAGTTAAAACCTTAGGTGAATATGAACAGATTATATTTAACAATCATAGTGATATTAATTTTTATTACTATACTTGCTAGCTCCCTTTTTATTGTTAGTCAAAAAGAAACAGGTGTAGTATTTCAATTTGGTGAAGCAGTAAGAATTATTGAAAATCCTGGTTTAAATATAAAGATACCTTTCATTCAAGATGTGCAATTTCTAGACAAGCGTATTTTAAATGTTAGCGCAGAGGAAAAAGAATTAACAGCATCTGATGAGAAGAGAGTTATTGTTGATGCTTTTGCAAAATATAAAATTATTGAACCAGTAAAGTTTATCAAAACAGTTTATAATTATGCAGGAGCAAACTTGCGCCTCAATAAGATTCTAGAATCGGCAATGAGAACTGTGATTGGTAGTCATCCACTTAATACTTTACTAACCGATAAACGTTCAAGTTTAATGTTACAAATTAAAGACTTAGCTCATAAAGAAGCTACATTATATGGTATTCAAATAATTGATGTCAGAATATTAAAATCAGATTTACCAACAGAAAATAGTGATGCCATTTATCAAAGAATGAAAACTGAGCGTACTAAAGAAGCAAAACAAATTAGAGCAGAAGGCGAAGAAGAAGCGGCAAAAATAAGATCTAAAGCAGACAAAGAAAGTAAAATTATTTTAGCAACATCTTACATGAATGCTCAAAAATTAAAAGGTGAAGGCGATTCTGAAGCAGCCAAAATATATAACATGGCATATTCGAAAGATCCAAAATTTTATAAATTTTATCGTTCATTAATTGCTTATAAAACTTCTTTTGATAAAGATAACACACAATTTGTATTATCTCCAAAATCAGAATTTTTTAAATATCTTCAAATTGGGAAATAATTAAATGCAAAAAATTAAATTAATGATTTTGAGTGCTTTAGCTATCTTCAATTTCAACATCTCTGCACTTGCTGGTGTTCCAGTACAAATTACTAGTTTTGCAGATATTGTAGAACCTCTTATGCCTACAGTAGTTAATATTTACACAGTTAAACACGCAGATCAGCCAGAAGAGCAAAAAGCGATTTTGCCAGAAATATTACCTGTTGATAAATTAAATAATTTTCTAGAGCAATTCAACGTACCATTTTCTTTCAATGAATTATCCAATAGCACTAATACATTTTCTTTAGGTTCTGGTGTTATAGTTGACAGTGAAGGTTATATTATAACCAATGATCATGTTGTTGCTGGTTCTGATGAAATTTTTGTAAAATTATATGATAATACAGAAATGCAGGCAAGAATTATAGGAAGTGATCCTAAAACTGATCTTGCGTTATTAAAAATTGATGCTAAAGAGAAATTACCAAGAGTTGAATTTGTTAATTCTAATCAGCTAAGAGTTGGTGATGTAGTGATTGCTATTGGTAATCCATTTGGTTTTGGTGGAACTGTTACTACTGGTATTATTTCATCAAAAGGTAGAGATCTTGGTATTGATCAAGATGAATTAGTTGATGATTTTCTTCAAACTGATGCTGCAATTAATACTGGCAATTCTGGTGGTCCTTTATTTAATATTGAAGGTAAGCTGATTGGACTTAATACTGCTCTTCCAGAAATTAGTGGTGGAACAAACATTGGTATTGGCTTTGCAATTCCGTCTAATACTGTGCAAGCCATCATGAAGCAACTAAAAGAAAAAGGAAAAATCAGCAGAGGGCGATTAGATATAACTGTTCAGCAGATGACAACTGAGTTAGCTGAAGCTTTATCCATAAATAAGTCTTCAGGTGTTTTAGTAGTTAATGCTCGCCCAGGTGGAGTGGGTGATAAAGCTGGATTAAAACGTGGTGATTTAATCACTGAATTTAATGGTAATATTGTTTTAAATTCGCGTAAATTGCAACTTTTTGTGGCAGATTGTCATATTGGTGATCAAATTACACTAACAGTAATTAGAGATAACAAACCAATTTCAATTATAGCTAAAATAGAAGAATTAGAGCCTCAAGATGAAGAAAAAAATGAGCAGCCCGTTGAAGCTTTTATTGAAAAATCAGGTATTTCATTTAGTAACATTTCGCCATCATCTGCATATAAATATGGAATAAATAATAATGTTCAAGGGATTGTTGTTACTGACATTAAAACGCCAGAAACAAATTTAGATCTTCAAGTAGGTGATGTAATTATTTCAATTAATCAGCAATATATAAGTGATATTGATCAGTTTAATCAGATTTATGAAGAGATGAAATTGGATAATAAAAAGAATGTAGTATTGCTAGTTAAAAGACAAAACTTAACAATATTTGTTGCTTTTCCAATTAGTAAATAAGAATTATACTATAATTCTTATTTTGAACTTGAACGATATTAATGTGAATTTAGGATAAGGATGAAAAATTAGGATGGAGAAAATGAGTTTTATTAGTCTCTGCGTCAAAAGTCTAAAATTCTAAAATAACTTTTTGCAACTCTTTTTTTTATTATCGTGAACGCTCACTAAACCAGCAAAACCTCTCATCTCTTATCCATAACTCGGGTTATTTAACAAAAATTAATTTACCGTCTTCGTATTTTAACTTAATTTTGGTATTTTTAGCGTAATTGCCAGCAAGAATCTCTCGTGCTAAATTATTTTGCACTTCTCTTTGAATAACTCTTTTTAAAGGCCTTGCGCCAAATGCTGGATCATAGCCTTTGTCGCCCAAATAATTAATTGCGGACTCATCAAAGTCAAACTCAATATTTTGATCAAGTAAAATATTTTTTAAAAGATTTAATTGAATTTTTACAATCTCATTCATGTGAGTTCTTTCTAGTCGGTGAAATAAAATAATTTCATCAAGGCGATTTAAAAATTCTGGTCTGAATGCAGCTTGTACATATTTCATAACCTCCCCGCGAACCAGCTCTATATCTTCTCCTGTGGGTTGATTAACTAAAACTTCTGAGCCTAAATTAGACGTCAGAATAATTATAGTATTTTTAAAATTGATAAAGTTACCTTGACCATCAGTTAAGCGCCCTTCATCAAGAATTTGTAGCATCACGTTAAAAATATCTGGATGGGCTTTTTCAATTTCATCAAATAAAATAATTTGATATGGTCGTCTGCGCACACTCTCGGTCAGAGCGCCTCCCTGCTCATAGCCAACATAGCCAGGAGGTGCGCCAAGCAGTCTAGATACTGCGTGCTTTTCCATATATTCCGACATATCAAAGCGAAGAACTGCGCCTGCATCATTAAATAAAAATTTGGCTAACGCTTTAGTAAGTTCAGTTTTACCAACACCAGTAGGACCTAAGAATAAAAAAGAACCAAGAGGTCGATTTTGATCCTGAATTCCAGCTCTTGATCTACGCACTGAGTCACTAATAGCTGCAATTGCATCATTTTGACCAACTACTGATTTTTGTAAATTACTTTCCATATTCAGTAACTTTTCACTCTCGCTAGAAAGCATGCTCTCAACTGGTATGCCAGTAATTTTTGAAATCAAATTAGCAATATCTTGCTCAGTGACTCTTTCTTTAAGCAATGTATTATCAGTTACTTCTTCAATTGCTTTTAATTTCGCCGTAAGTTCTGGAATTATACCATACTTGAGTTCACTTGCCCTAGTTAAATCGCCGCTTCGCTCTGAACGATCTAGTTCATTTCTAGCTTTTTCAATTTCTTCTTTTAGCTTTTGAGCAGATAATATTTTGTTTTTTTCAGAAAGCCATTTTGAACTTATATCTAATGACTTAGCCTCCATTATATCTAATTCTTCAGTTAATTTTATAACTTTATTTTTTGAATTTTCGTCTTTCTCTTTCTTTAATGCTGAGAGTTCAATTTTAGTTTGAATAATTTTACGATCAAGCTCATCCAATTCCTCAGGTTTGCTTGAGATTTGAATTTTTAAACGACTTGTTGCTTCATCCAGCAAATCAATTGCTTTATCTGGCAGAAAACGATCGACAATATATCGATTAGACAAAGTCGCAGCTGCAACAATAGCGCCATCTGAGATCGACACCCCGTGATGAAGCTCATATTTATCTTTAATGCCACGCATGATTGATATGGTATCAACCACACTTGGTTCTGAAATATAAATCGTTTGGAATCTGCGAGCTAGAGCTGTATCTTTTTCAATATATTTTCTATATTCATCAAGGGTGGTCGCACCAATACAATGAAGTTCTCCACGAGCAAGCATTGGTTTTAGCAAGTTTGAGGCATCCATAGCACCATCAGTTTTTCCAGTTCCAACTAGAAGATGTAACTCGTCTATAAATAATATAATCTCACCACTTGAATCTTTGATTTCTTTAAGTACCGCCTTTAAACGCTCTTCAAATTCTCCACGAAATTTAGCTCCAGCAATGAGCGCTCCCATATCAAGCTCAAAAATTTTGCATTCCATTAAAGATTCTGGAACATCTTTTTGATAAATCCTATGAGCAAGTCCTTCAATTATTGCAGTTTTTCCCACGCCAGGTTCACCAATTAAAACTGGGTTATTTTTAGAGCGGCGAGATAATACTTGAATAGCGCGCCTTATTTCCTCATCCCTGCCTATTATCGGGTCAATTTTCCCCTCAGAAGCAAGCTTAGTCACATCACGACCATATCTCAATAATGCATCATATGTTTCTTCAGCATTTTCACTATCAGCTGATTTACCTTTACGCATATTTAATATCGCAGCGGCAATTTTTTTTGCATCAATATTTACTTTGAAAAATATTTTATCAGATATATTTTTATCATAGGCTAAGCTTTCAAATATTTTTTCTAAAGTTACAAAATTATCGCGATTCTCGCTAGCAAGTGACATTGCTTTTTCAAGCATTTTTAAGGCATTGGCAGAAATATTTACCTGATCACTGCCATTATGTACTTCAACTTTAGGAATTCGATTTAACTCTTCTGCAATAAGGGGAGCAAGGTCAATAGTTTTAACATTTAATGCAATCAGGAGGTTTTTAATAACGGTCTGATCACTATCAATTAAAGAAGACAAAAAATGAATTGGCATTAATTGTTGATGATTATTTTTAGCCGCCAACAGTTGCGCTGATGAGATAATAGATCTTGCTGAAGCAGTAAATTTTTCAATATTCATGATTTTTTACCATAAAAATTATACATATTGGTTATATGGTAATTGATAGCAAAAATATCAACTTATATATTTTTCATTTGTTCACGAATTTTAACAATAATAAAATTATTATATAATATATCAGCTATTTTTTTATGTAATCCTGCTATATGAAATTGAGGGGAATGAAATTTAGCTTCGGGATGCCTGTGAAAATTATCCACACCAAGTTTTTTACGAAATTCATAGCGTTTTAATATAATTTTCTTTTCTGGATATTTAGCTGCAAGAACAGATAAAAGCGACTGATCATGTAAATGAGAAGTCATTACTGCTTCTTGAATATTAGGATCTAATGGTTGATCTGTCAGTAAATTTGGATCTTCACAGAGAGTTAGCCATTCTTGTATAAAAGATCTTGTCTCTGCATTATTTTTAATAACTAAGAAATAAGCCCAAATTTCTTGCGAGTTAAGTATTTGCTCATTTTTATCAATTTGCAAAATTATTTGAGCTTCTTTTTTTAGATGATTGCGAAGCGGCACTGCTTGACCGTTGCCTGGCATAATTAGGTCATTATCTTTTAAATAATCAGTAAAATTATCAATATCAAATGATGAAAAAACTACTCCAGAATCTGCATATAAAATAATGGAATCATCAGGCAATTGCTGCATAGTTTTTAAAATAAAATAAGGTTTCCAAAGCCAATAGCCAGCTCCTTTACTTTGTTCTAAAATCAATTTATTTTTAAGATAAAATTCTTCATCAATATCTTGTCGACCATAAAGATATATTCTATTAATATGTTTATTTAAAGCGCTTTGAGCAAGTATTAGTTGGTTCGATAAAAAAACTTGATCCCCTGCACCGTAGGATACCAAAGCTATTGGAGGACTATAAGTATAATTACCTTGTGATAGGTTATAGCTATGTCTATTCACAGGAGCTATGGCAAGATCAGTTTTAATCAAAACATAATATAAAATGCCTATCCATATTATTAAAGATAGAAAAATTATGAAGAATAATATTTTTTTCATAAATTTATTTTAAGATTTGAGGCGCCATCCTTTATCAATCAACTTAATCAATAAAAAATATTGTAAAATATTGGCAATAATCAGCAAAGTTATTCCTATGGTAATATTGCCATCAGCGTGGTTAGTCAAGCAGTATCTAAAACCATCAATCATATAGAAAAATGGATTAAATAAGTTAATATACTGAAAAAATACTGGTAATGATGTTACTGAATAAAAAGTACCTGATAAAAAAGATAAAGGAGTAATTAAATAGCTTGTTACCGCTGTAAGCTGATCAAAAGAATTAGAAATTAAACCAGATAATATGCCAAATTGAGCAAGCAATGTGCATGAAGTAACTACATAAAAAATCAGTAAAAGAGGTTGATGTATTTCGTATTCAATAAAAGGATAAAGCGCCAAGGCAACAACAATGCCAACAATAAGGCCTCTGAAAAGTGAGCCTAAAGTTAATGCAATTACAATTTCTATACTGCCAAGTGGAGGTGTTAAAATATCAATTATATAACCAAGAATTTTGCTCATGATAAAAGATGAGGAGCTATTAGAAAATGCATTTTGCATGATACTCATTATTATCAGGCCATACCCCATAAAATTAATAAACTTTATGCCAGATATTTCCGTTTTGTGATTTCCTATAGCTAAGACAAATACTGATAAAAATATCAAAGAAGATATTACAGGAGTGATAATTGTTTGGTGATATACTTTTATAAATCTTTTGATCTCGCGTAATGACAAACAATATGTGCCATACCAATTTATTTTTTCCATTATTTAGTAATAACTAATTTATTCTGTATTAATTCAATAAATCATGATATATTCCGCGTATATTTTTATCAACTATTATTAAATTATTTTTTTTAAAGTTAAGGATGCAAAAAAAGCTTTATATCAAGACATATGGATGTCAAATGAATGTATATGATTCACTTAAAATGCAAGAAATGCTTGCACCATATGGCTTTATCGATACTAGTGATATGGAAGATGCAGATATGGTGATATTAAATACTTGCCATATTAGGGAAAAAGCATCGGAAAAAGTATACTCAGAATTAGGTAGAATTAAGAAAATTAAAGATCAAAGATTAAAGGACAATCATGGTAGCATGATCATAGTGGTTGCTGGTTGCGTTGGCCAAGCTGAAGGTGAGGAAATTTTCAAGAGAGCTCCTTATGTTGATATTGTAGTTGGTCCTCAATCATACCATACATTGCCAGATTTAATGGCTAAACTTGCGCGTTCCAGCAAAAATCTAATTGATCTTGATTTTATTGAAGAAGAAAAATTTGATAATCTACCAAAAGAATATATGGAGCAAGGAGCGAGTGCTTTTGTTTCTGTTCAGGAGGGATGTGATAAATTTTGTACATTTTGTGTAGTGCCATATACTCGAGGCGCTGAATTTTCTCGTCCGGTTGAGCAAATTTATAGAGAATCGCTGGCTTTAATTGAAAAAGGTGCTAAGGAAATATATTTGCTTGGGCAAAATGTGAATGCATATCATGGTAAAGCTAATAATGAGAGTGATTTTTCATTGGCAGATCTAATTAGACATTTGGCAAAAATCAATGGCCTTGAGCGAATTAGATACATAACATCACATCCAAATGACATGAATGATGACTTAATAGCGCTGCACGGCATCGAGAAAAAATTAATGCCTTTCTTACATTTACCAGTGCAATCAGGTTCAAATAAAATTCTCAAATCAATGAATAGAAAACATACTAGAGAAGAATATTTCACCATAATTGATAAATTGCGTGTTGCAAGACCTGACATTGCTTTATCATCTGATTTTATTATTGGTTTCCCTGGTGAGACAGATGAGGATTTTGTAGACACTCTTGATTTGGTAAAAAAAGTTAAATATTCTCAGTGTTTTTCATTTAAATATAGCCCAAGACCGGGCACGCCTGCAGCAGCGCTTGCGCAAGTTCCAGAAAATGTTAAAAATGAGAGATTATATATATTGCAAAAAGAATTGGCTGATCAACAGTTTGAATTTAATAAATCATCAATTGGTAAAATTATGCCTGTGATGTTTGAAAGGGATGGAAAATTTGATGGTCAAATATCTGGCAAAACACCTTACATGCAATCGGCTTATGTGGAAATGAATGATAATAACTTAGTTGGCAAAATAGTTGATGTAAAAATTACTAAAGCTTTAGCTACAAGCTTATGTGGTGAGATAGTATTAAAATAATATGTTTAAAAAATTTATAATTAACAGCATCAAATTAATTTTAATATTAGGTCTCATTGGAGGCTCTGGGTTAGCCTATATTATACATAAATATAGCAGCGACTTACCAGATTATTCTCAGCTAAAAAAATATTATCCCCCTTCGATTACCAGAATGTATTCTGCGGATGGAAAATTAATAGAGGAATTTGCTAAAGAAAAACGTATTTTTGTGCCTATTAGTTCAATTCCAAAACCTTTAATTTATGCATTTATTTCAGCAGAAGATAAAAATTTCTATAGTCATGAAGGTATTGACGTATTTAGTATAGTTCGTGCTGCGGTCACAAATATTTCGCACATGATGAATAATAGGAGAGCTGAGGGTGGTTCTACCATCACGCAGCAAGTAGTTAAAAACTTTTTGCTATCATCAGAGCGTTCGTTGGAACGTAAAATTAAAGAAGCTATTTTATCATACAGATTAACTCAAGTTTTTACCAAAGACGAAATTTTAGAGCTTTATTTGAATCAAATTTACTTAGGTAAAGGCGCATACGGCGTTGCTATGGCTGCTTTAGTATATTTTAATAAATCAATTGAGGAGTTAACTATTAGCGAATCAGCAGTGCTTGCTTCAATGCCAAAGGCTCCTTCACAATACAACCCTGAGAGAAACTTAACGCGGGCAACTAATCGTAAAAATTACGTTATTTCTAGAATGTATGATGATGGTTACTTAACAGAAAATGAAGCAAAAACTTCGTCTGCAGAAAGCATAATTTTAGCCAAACATGATAAAGTAGCAACCATTGATGCTGATTATTATGCCGCAAAAGTTAGAGAAGAAGTAATTGAAATGTTTGGTGAAGAATATTTTTATAATGCAGGTCTAACCATAATGACTTGTATTGATTCACAGATGCAGCAGGCAGCTACGAATGCTCTACGCTATGGGATTAGAGAATATGACATGAAAAAAGGCTTTAGGGGCGCTCTTAAAAATATTGCACTTGATAATTGGCAACAAACTTTACAAAATTTTGTAATTCCACCTGGTTTATTACATTATAATTTGGCAATAATATTGAACGTTACAAATAATGATGCAAAAATTGGTTTAAAAGATGGGAGTGAAGGCACTATTTTCCTAAGAGACATGAAATGGACTGCAACTGATATAAAGTCAGTTTCAAGAATTTTAAAAATTGGTGATGTTGTTGCTGTTGAAAAAGTAAATGAAAAATATATTTTGCGCCAAATACCCGCAGTTAACGGCGGCATTATGGTGATGGATCATGAAACTGGTAGAGTACTTGCTGCTGAAGGTGGTTATGATTTTAGTGATAGTAAGTTTGATCGTACAATTCATGCTAAGCGCCAGCCTGGTTCGTCTATAAAACCATTTGTATATATGGCTGCTCTTGAAAATGGAGCAAAGCCAAATGATATATTTAATGATGCGCCAATTGAAGTTTACCAAGGGCCAGGATTACCATATTGGCGTCCCAAAAATTTTGAAGAAAATTTCCTAGGCCCTATTACTCTACGTAAAGGCTTAGAAAAATCTCGTAATACTATTACAGTCAGAGTAAGTCAATATGCAGGTTTAAAAAAAGTTGCAGAAATGATTAGCAGGTTCGGCATTAATGAAAATCCATCGCTCAGACATTCGATGGTGCTTGGAGCGCTAGAAACAACTCTTTCACAAATGACTGTTGCATATGGAATAATTGCCAATGGTGGCAAAAAAATTGAGCCTCATTATATTGAATTTATCAAAGATCGGAAAGGTAACGTCATTTATAAAAGAGATTACACTGAATGTGTTGGCTGCAAAATTGAAGGCGCAATAGATTTAAGTAATGTTCAAGTTCCAGTCATTGATAAACCAGAAATGCAAACTGTCATTGATGAAGCGACTAGTTATCAAATGAAATCAATATTGATGGGTGGCGTACAGCGTGGCACTAGTACCAGAGCTAAACCCTTAAAGCAAATAGTTGCAGGTAAAACTGGAACAACTAATTTGGCTAAAGACGCTTGGTTTCTTGGGTTTACTCCAAAAATTGTTGTGGGAACTTATGTTGGTTTTGATAATCCACGCAGTATGGGTAATCGTGCGTCTGGTGCAACTATTGCACTTCCTGTATTTATCAATTTTATGGAAAATGGCTATAAGGACATGCCGTCGCTTGATTTTATTGTGCCTGATACGATCATGCTTGCTTCAATTGATTATGACACTGGAAAGCCTTCAAACGCGTCAAATTCAATTATTGAAGCTTTTAGAGTTGATAAAAAAATTGATGAGATGAAAATTGAAGATGAGATAAAATTAATTGATCCGCACAGCTTTAATCCATTTGATAAAATACAAGAAATAGATAATTCTGAAGAATTATATTAATTAGAAGTGCGCGTTCACGATAATTGAGTTATGAAAGAGCACCATGGTGTCATCCCCGAGAAGTCGGGGATCCATAAATAAATTGGTATAGTTTATTACTTTTGTCTGGATTGCCGCCTTGCGTGGCTATGACATCGTAGGTGGGAATGGTGTTAAACGCAGCAATATGGTTGATCACTTAATTATCGTGAACGCTCATAATTCGAGTTGCTCCTAGTCTATTTTCTTTGAAATAATGAATAATGTGTTTATTCAAACCATTTATTTTTTGTTTTCCTCTTATATTTATAATTTAACTATTCTTTTTTCAAAGAAGAGTGTTAATATATACTTAATTAAACAATAAAAAATTAAGGTTGATATGACATTATCTTCTGACAAAATCATTGAAATTAATCACGCAACGCAAAAAGCAATGCAAACAATTTTTGATAATGCAAATATTGAAAATTCTGCTCAGCATCAAGAAAGATTCATTAAAATTCTGCAAACGATCGATGACCACAAGATTCAAGATAACCATTTTGCTAATTTAAAACAAGAGTTAGAAAAAATAAAGAAAATGGGAATTAATGTTGATTTTATGCCATATGAAGCAGGAGGCTTTATAGATCGCGATAAAACAGTGAAAAAAATTGAGACTATATATTCCTTGGATGGACCTCAAGTAATGGAAATGCTAAAAGAAAAAAATGAAAAATTTAAAGATAGACCAAATGCTAGAGATGAAATGGATGCTTTTACTCAAGCATATATGGAAAAGCATGGCACTCCAAAAGATATTGAAAAAGACGATTATAAAAAGATGGCTATTAGCTTAAGCGAGATAAAAGAAAGAGTTAATCAAAAAGCTAAGGAAACAAATGTTCCTCATAATATAAATTTTGCTGTAATAGAATTTGCTGAAGATAAAATGCAAAATACTGTTGATGAATTTCAAGAATTAATTAAATCTAGCCCACAAATTGCAAAACTGACTCCTCAAATTACTGAATTAATTCAAAATTATACCTTTGCTGCTGTTCCAAATCAAGCGCCAAAAATCATGGAGAATATTCAGGATATTGTCGGTAAAGAGACAAAAGATCGTCAACCTTATAGACCAGTAGATGATTATACTAAAAAAAACAAAGAAAAAATTATTAGTGATGTTTTTAACGATCCAGAATCAAAAATCAATCTATCTATTAAGAGAAATGAACAAAAAGTTAAAAACTCAATTTCAGAGTTAGAGAATTTCATTGAGGACAATCTATCGCAAGTCGGTAATGTTAAAACTATATATACTAAAGTAGTTAAACTTCCTATTGAGTCAGTAGTTATTCAAAAAAACAAATTGGATGGAGATAAATATAATGCTGATATAAAAATGTTTGATACTGCAATTATAGGACTAGAGAAGCTTGAAAAACATTGCAATCAATTAAATAGAGAAATGGATAAAAAATTTGATGATTATAATCATAAATCAGAACAGTTAAAAGGAGGGGCAAAGATAGTTTCATCTCTGCTAAAGGTGGGAGGCAATCTTGCAAAATTTAATTTATCAGGAGCAAAGAAGCAACTTACTAACATCAAAGACACGCCAAAGAAATTGCGAAATAAACTTGCAGCAATTAATAATCTGCCAAATGAACAAGATAACATTACAAACTTATTAAACCAAATAACAGAAAAGAAAAAAGAAATAATTTCAACTAAAAATTGTTATATTAATGATATGGCTTTTTCTTTTGACCATGAAGGCAGAAGGCATTATATTAAAGATGTCCAATCTGAAATGATTAAAGCAAATAAAACAAATAATTTTGATTATTTCTTGGATAAAGTTAACAAAGTAGCAAATCCTGAACTACTGCCTCAAAATCAAGAACTACTTCCTCGACAAAATTTAATAGGAAATCATCGCACTGCTTATGTTTCGAATGTTACAGAAGTAAAAACACCTGGAGAGTTGATGAAAAATAATATACAACTTGATTCAGAAAATTCAGTTAATAACAATGAAAAAAAACCTAATATTTTGGAGAAAATTAGAAATACAATTAAAAATATCCCATCAACAAAAAATAAAGAAGTGCCAGTAAAAACACAACAATCAGATTCTATAAGAAAGAGATAACTATAACGCTAATTCGGGATAAGGAAAGAGGATAAGTTGAAATTGGAATGAAATTTTAAGGAAGGTTTATTCTTTTTTAAAGAGTAAGTAACAAG
>RXKF01000052.1 GCA_003963235.1 Rickettsiales bacterium | reverse complement strand
ATGTCAACTGTTATTTAGCAATGCCGAAATATAAGATATATATTAATATAGACTAGAATAAAATTTTGTTTATAATGTAATCGGATTAATATTTTATATAATTTTTGAAAATTAAAGATATTCGTTAAATGGACAAAAAATTATTATTACTAATATTGTTGGTAAGTTATTTTATTAGCTCTAATGCTTTAGCAGACGAGCTAACTTTAGGGCCTATTGTACAAAGACAATTTAAACAAATTCAAGAGTTGAAAATAAAAGTCAGTGAATTAGAAAATATTGTTAATTCAATGCAAGACGCTTTGAAAAAAAATGGAACGTTACCTCTTTCACCAGATGCTGTAGTTGTTTCCAATGTTGGTGAAAATGTCGAGATAGTATCTGTTCCTTCTCTGAGTGCTGAGAACAATTTTTTAAATCAAAATAATCAACCAACTCCACTGGTAAATTCTGATACTGACAAAGCTGAATATGATCTGGCGCTTGCTGCATTAAAGGATGGAAATTTTGTTTCAGCTGAAAAACAATTCGCTGATTTTATAGCTAATCATCCCAATAGCAAACTTCAAAGTAATGCTTTATTTTGGTATGCAGAAACTTTTTATCGTCGTGACAATTTTAATAAAGCGGCAATTAATTATCTTCAATGTTATAAGCAATTTCCTGCAGGAGTTAAGGCTCCTGACGCTTTAATGAAACTCTCATATTCATTATATGCTCTAAATAAAAGCTCTGAAGCATGTAATATAATTGATAAACTTGAGGTTGAATTTCCTCACAGGACAGCAAATTTAGTTCAAAGATCTAAAGAAGCAAAGCTAAAGTTTAAATGCAAATAACTAATATCAAAATCAAATAGGTTTAAAATAAAGTGGTAGATATCTTAGATGAAGTGTTAAATGACACTAAAGATGAAAAAAGAATTATATTATTTAGAAAATTTTTGCCAACAATAATTATATTAATGCTTATTGGAGCTGTTGGTATGACTGGTTACAATTGGTATAAAAACAAAACGTTAGAACATCATCAACGCCTTGGTGATATTTTAACGAATGTAATTTCTAAAGAGATAACTGATAAAGATCTATCAAATAACTCTCTAAAACATTTAGTTATCAATAATGAAAATCGTCAAGCAGAGCTTGCTGATATTTACATGGTAAGTGAATTGCGTGCTGGTGGTGACAATGAGGCAGCAATTTTAAAATTAGAAACAATTATTGCTAATAATAAATATCAAGAAATAACAAAGTCTTATGCTAGAATTTTATGGCTTAGCATCATTCTTGATCAAAAAGAAATAACTGACAGTAATAATGTGAAAGCTAGAAGCTATATGGATTATTTCGTTAGTGAAGATCAGGTATTTTTTACAAATGCAACTTTACTTAAAGCCTTATTTTATAAAAAATCTGGTCAAACTGAGTTGGCGATGCAATATGCTAATTCAATTTTAAATTCGAAGAATAGTTCTGCAATTATTAAAGAACAAGCCACTGCCATTATTGCTAATATTAAAAACAATATCTAATTGAAAACAGGATTGATATGAAAAAAATTATTATATTTTTACTTCCCCTAATGCTTGCAAATTGTGACCACATAGGTTCAACACGCGTGAAAAATTTAATTGACTTAACTGCTCCAATTGAAGTGGAAGTAACCGAAAATATAAATTTAACTAACGCTAAGAAAAACCCAAACTTAGACAAAGTTACTAATGCTTACAAAATATCTAATAGCAATATTATTGGGCAGCCTGTGGTTGCTAAAAAAGTAATGTACAGCATTGATAAAAATGGTTTTGTGAATGCTTTTTCATTAGCGGAGAAAAAAATATTATGGTCTACTAATATTTTATTAAATACAAAAAATCATGAATCGAATGTTGGTGGCATATTATATAGTGATGCGAAGTTATATGTAACAAATGGCACTAGATATGTAGTAATAATTGATGCTGCAAGTGGCAAAGAAATATTGCGTAAAGAAACACCAGATATTATTCGCACTAAACCAATTATGGCTAATGATAAAGTTTTACTGCTACAAACAATTAGTAATCAGTTACTTGGCTATAACATAGAGCAGGCAAAATTTATATGGATGTATGAAGGAGCAATTGAGTCTACTGCAATAAGACGCAATATATACCCAGTTCTTCATAATAATCATGCTTTAGTCAGTGATAGTTCTGGTGAAATGATCTACATAAACGTTGAAACTGGAAAAATTACATGGACATTTGATTTAAATCAATTACATCAAGCGGGAGTTCTTAGTTCAGATAATGCTGTTGTTACTACTCTTCCGATTATAAGTGACAATTTTGTATATTTTGCTACAAGTAACGCAAATGTTGTGAAATTTGATTTAAATAATGGAGCTCCTATTTGGCAAGCAAATGTTGAAGATGTTATCTCAATGAGCTTATATGGAGATAATTTATTCATAACTTCCAACGCTCGTCAAGCGGCAGCTATTTCTGCTTATAATGGCAAGGTAAAATGGGTAGGAAGTTTAATTTCTGCGAAAGAACGCGGCACAAAAAGACCTCAACCAGTTTTATTTCAAGAACCATTTGTCAGCCAAACGGATGATAATGGTTTAGCATTAAACGTAATTGGTTCGAATGGTGAATTATATCAATTTGTTATGGAAAATGGACTACTACCATCTCAGCCAGTAATCAAAAAAATTGATCGAAATGTTTTATATCATTGGTTTTGCTGTTGTAATGGCAGCTTATATTTAATCACTAATAATAAAGTTAGATTCTAAATTATAATATAAAATTTAACTTATATAAGTGAACGTTCACCATAATCAAGTTATGAAGCGCACTTTGGTGTCAGTTATGATAAGAAGTAGCCAAAAAAGAAAAAAGTGATAAAGTAAAAAAGGCTATAAAAAAGAGTAAGGAGAACGATGGTGTCAGAGTCGAAAGAGGCTGAGGCGATGCAAGTTACCTTACTCTTAATTATTACCAAACTTCGAATAGAAGCGAGCACAAAAAGCGCGAATAACTGAAAGAAAACGAGGATAGAAATATGATACCAGTAGGAATAGATATAGCAAAGCAAAAAATTGACATATGGCATTGTTAACAAAATAATATAGTTATTTATGTTGAATTGGGCATTAATTCTTTCAGAAATTGTCATTCCCGCGCAAGGCTAAGAATCTAGCATAGATGCTGCTTTTCTGGATCTC
>RXKF01000055.1 GCA_003963235.1 Rickettsiales bacterium | reverse complement strand
CATGATAATAGCCTATATGCATCATATCATTAAAAATCTATATTTAATCTTACACCTTTATTGTAATAAGGTATATAAATCACACACGCACGCAAGGCTAAGAATTCATCATACACGTTACTTTTCTGGATCTCCACTTTCGCGGAAGTAACGTATAGAATTACTCATGGTTCAACTTAAATTACTTAGAGCATTAATTTTTACGCTTAATATTAGTTGCCCTTAGACGTACATGAAGTAGTTGTATTTTGTCCAGTTTGAGTTGTCATTTGCTGCATATCTTGCATCAAATCAGAATAAGTTTTGATCATGTTTTTATAATTATATTCAAAGAATTTGCGTTGAATATCTGCGAAGTCTGTAGCAGTTTTACACTGCAAGCAGGATTGTCCTAATGTTAAATTATGCTTGAATGTGTTATTAATATTTTGCGTTAGGTTTTCAAATAAATTTTTTGTTTCTGTACGCTTATGTTGACCACCATCTTCTGTAGTGCCATGAGAGTCTTCTTTGCCAGTATATGAACATTTGTTAAAATCGCCTGTTACAGTAGAGTCAAATGCATTCTTAATATTACCAAATGCAGTATTTGTTTTTTTAGAATCTTTAGTTGAATCAGTATGTTTTGTTTTATCAAACTTGTTAGTCATAGAATTTATCTCCTCATACAAAAATATAATACTAAGGTAAGCTTAACATATTAATTTTATTTTACCAAGATATTTACTGACGAATATCTCTTAATTTATTAATAAGGATGTTAGAATGACGCATATTTGTTCGATAAGGATTAATGTCTATTCCACCTCTTCTGGTGTATTTAGCATAAATAAATAATTCCTCAGGTGAGCATATTTCTATAATATCTTTATAAATATGTTCAATGCATTGTTCATGAAACTCATTATGGTTTCGAAAAGATATGATATACTTAAGGAGGTGATTATGATCTATTTTTACTCCTTTATATTTAATATATATTGATGCCCAGTCTGGTTGTTTAGTGACTAAGCAATTTGATTTTAATAAATTCGAATATAACTCTTCTTCAACTGTTATGTTTTCATTGGATAATTTAAGCAATGATGAATCTACATGATATATATCAGTTTCAATATCAATCTCATCTAAGCAAATGCCTGGAAATATATGTAACTGATTTCCAGCAAAATGATTTAAGTGAAAAATTTCAATGTTTACAATTGATTTAGTATACTCATTTAAATCTGAAGTGAGAAGAGTTAATATTTCTTTCTCGTCCTTAAATCTAGTATTATGAAAAGAATTTAAATATAATTTAACTGACTTTGATTCAACAATAAATTCAGATTGACATGAAACTTCAAATTTAATTATTCTAACTTCAGGTTTTCCATTTTGATTAAGCCATGAAAACTCATAACAATTCCACAAATCATAACCAGAAAAACACTCTTCTGCATTTTTTATACCAATATCATCACGCGCAGATTTTCGTGGAATTGATTCTAGTAAATTTTTATCATATTGGCTTAAATATTGCGATTCTTTTCCTAAGTGTAAATTCATTTGATGTATACATTTTTATTAATATATTATGATAAATATTAGCCATAAAGCAACCTGTTTTTTAATAAATTTAAACAGTTTTCTAAACTGGTTTTTTCTTGTTTAGTTAAAAGCGTGGGAGCATTTTCAACACAAACAATCAAACCGTCTCCCTCTTCTTTTGAAACTATTCGTGAAATATATATTTCGTAATTTTTATTAATAGTAGAAAAGTTATATTTAATTAATTCATATTCATCAAGATTCTTTAAAATATTATCTGCATTTTTTTGAATATATTTAATTACATCACTCCTGAGACGAGTGTTATTTTCTCCTGTTATCATTTTAATTGAATCAATGATAATAATATCTTCTAAATTATAATATTCTTTTATTTTTTGTAATAACTTGCTACAAAAAAAGCAGGATTTGGAATAGTTAAGCTTTCAGCCATATTCTGACATAAAAATTTTGTATCCAAGTAAAATTGAATTAGTTGAACGTTCTTCTTATCTAATAATTTTCTATAATATAAAATTTTATAAATTAATAGTACTATTATCGTAAAATTAATTATCATAAAAAGATAGAAACTTGTATTGTTAAACATTTTTAAATATCTCTTAATTGTTAGTTAAAAATAAACTATAGATAGGTATTAGTATGTATGTAACTTATGGTTGATGCAAGCTTTTTTTATTTTTATTTAATTTTTATTTTAAATAGATATAATGGTGCAAAAGATAATTAAAATATTAAGTAGAAAATATGGCCGAAGTGATAGTAGTTGAGCAGTTAAAACAATATATTAGTAAAATAGAAAGATTAGAGAGCGACAAAGCTGAAATCGCGGATGATATAAAACAAGTATTTGATGAAGCTAAAGCCAATGGCTTCGACACTAAAGTAATGAAACAAGTTATGAAATTAAAAAAACTAGATAAGGATTCGCTTGCCGAGCAAGAGGCGATACTTGAATTATATAGATCTGCTTTAGATATTTAATTAGATATTTAAATATATGCAAATAAAAAGTGTTGATGTACTGACTTTGAAAAATTGGCTTGATAATAATGAAGCAATTATAATTGATGTAAGAGAAATAGAAGAATATAAATATGATCGTATAAAAAATGCAATTAATATTCCTTTAGCTCAATTAGTGGATAACATAGATATCATTAAATCATATTCAAATCAAAAAATTGTAATGCAATGCCGAGTGGGAGTCCGATCAATGACGGCGTGTAATATTCTGGATGCCAATGGTTTTAAGAGAGACCTTTATAATTTAGAAGGTGGTATTAATGCATGGAGAAATTCAGGATTTTAAACTTGAGATAAAAAAAAGTTATTTCAAAATAAGTACAACATAACAAATTGCTATTGACTGAAAGCTATATTATTGTTATAAAACTTAATAATTATCATTATTGTCGATTTGATGGGATGTAGCTCAGTTGGTAGAGCACCGGTTTTTGATACCGTAGGTCGAAGGTTCGAGTCCTTCCATCCCAGCCACTTTTCATATTATTATTTTAATCTGTGAGCGTTCATTACCATCAAACAGAAAAGAAAAATTTAACCCATACTCAGGTAAATTATCAATTTCTCATGTCCGCCCGAAATTCTTGTAATACTGCTTCTAAATTTATGCCGAAAAAACTCTCTAGGTGTTTAGTCCCACTAAGAACTGGTTAGGATTAAGTATAAAGTATTCAGGATAAATTGTCCACTGATTTAAAATAAATTGCCAAGG
>RXKF01000045.1 GCA_003963235.1 Rickettsiales bacterium | reverse complement strand
TATAGAACATAAAAACGCAGGTTACCAAAATCAACCGAAATATCAGATACAGCAATGCTTTGGTAATAATTCAAAAGCTGATAAAGAGTTATTTAACTCGATTAATTATACAATTTTACCGTTTATCTTCTGTGGATTCCCACGTCGTAAAAATCAATACTTTTTAGACATTATCAAAGATACACAAACAAACAATGATTTGTTTGATAATTCCAACATAAAACAAAATAATGCTTCATATTTTAACAGTTATGATTTTCATTTTAATACAGTTAAGTTAGAAATTAACTGCTCTTCAAATAATCTATTATATGGTATTTATCCATTGCGTCTTATTAATTGGCTCACAACGCAAGTTAAACGTAAGCTAACATATAAAAATGCTTGCAACTTAACAGATAAGTATGAGTTTTATGCTGAAGTATTGGGAGCTGAACAGCCAAGTGCTAAGGATATAGATGCTTTAAATAATGCTTTGTCTGCATTAGCTAACGCTAAATTTACCATTGAAACAGCTAAAGCTAAATATGAGAATATATCAGTGTTTGATGGTGATGTATCTTGGTTATGGGCTGATGCTAGTAAATGGCAAAGATCATTACCACTAAGTAATGAGTTTATTGAGTTAGCTAGCAAGCATGCTTGCCCTATCTCAAAAAAAGCTCAATATGATCTATATGGTAGTGAGTTAATATTATTTAACTTCTTCATGTATCAAAACTACTGTTTAAATGAATCATCACGCACATTTACTTATAACATTAATCAATTAATGGATGTGCTTCAAATGCCGTGTAATGGCTCTGCAAGCATTAAAACTAACAAATATAAGATAGTTGAGCTATGTCGCCGTATTCGCGCTAAAACAGGCTTAAAATTGAATTACCTAAATAATGGTATCGAAGTACAGCCAAATGTAGATGCTTTACTGGTTCAACCATTAAAAACAATAAAATCAGCAACAGGCAAAGTTATATTAAGCCAAAAAGAGCTTAATATTTATTCCAAAACTCACTCAGATCTAGACGTTGCACGCGCAATGTTCTGTGTGCAGTACCGTATTAATAATGGTTTACAAGTAACAGATCCAAAACGCTATATGTGGTGGTTTTTACGTGAAAAAGATGGTAAAGCCGCTAAATCTATGTACAAAGCTGGTTTAGCTATTAAAGAAGCTCAATACAAAAAATATCAAACTATATCAAAAGCTGGCGATGCTAATAATCCAAGTCAAGCTGAGATGATTCATGCTCTAGATATTTCATTAGCTAGTAACAAACCAACTATTAATATGTTGAGTGAATGGCAGCGTTCTGATGCTAAACAAATTTATAGCTTACTCGCACATCATATTAATCACTATAAAGATATAGCTGATGCTAAACCATTAGATTCATATTTATATCGAGTCTGGTTAATTGTCACTCAGCAAATTATACCGCATCAATTACAACAAGATGTTGATGCCATATTACAAATACCAGCAGTTACTAAACTAGCTGATAAATATAAAAAAACTAGTAAGCAACTTAGTGAACTTGAGGATTTATCTAATTTTTTATTTGGGAGTAAATAGCAGTGAGTGATCTAAATAATGATAATAAACCAGAACGTAGTAGCTCTATAAATGGTTTAGTATGGTTCTTATTGGCTTTTCCTATTGGCGGTCTTTTAGGTGGTTTTGGTGGGTTTTTGGTACAACATAAAGATGAAGCAAATAAGCTTATTCATAAATCTGGGTTAATAATGCTTGCAGTGAATTTATTATTAATGTTTCTTTGTATTATTTGGCGGTGCTTTAGCAAAAGCGAACCCAACAAGAAATCATTAAATTTATTGATATTTTGTTTGATTTCATTGCTTCCAGCAGTCCTAATTCCATTCTTTGGAACGTGGGGCTATTAATGGATAACAACTTAATCATTTTC
This sequence comes from Rickettsiales bacterium, assembly GCA_003963235.1. Lineage (GTDB taxonomy): Bacteria > Pseudomonadota > Alphaproteobacteria > Rickettsiales > Rickettsiaceae > Megaera_A. The sequence continues at coordinate 1,245 of RXKF01000045.1, read as the reverse complement.
AAACTCCAAGAGATTGGCTTAAAAGTTACTCATGCTAATTTAAAGCTTAATCGCTGGACTGATGTTAAACATCTTGATGGTCATACTTATGGCTATATTGTTAACACCAATAAAAACATCTGTAATTGGCTACGTCGCGGTACTGATGAAAAAGGTTATTTCTTTTTATCGGATAAACCTCAGCCGTTATTTAACTTATCTAACAAAGATTTTCGCAAGCAATTATTTGCTGAAAAAGCAAAAACTAAAAAAGCTTATTTTGATAAAGCTACTGATTTAGCTAAATACTACTTTGAGTTAACTGATTTTGCTAGTTCATCGCCCTACTTAGATAAAAAGCATGTAGCTAAATATAATTGTAAAGTAGATAAGAATATGGATGTGATTATACCCTTGCGCATTCTATTGCGTGACATCGAAGGTAATACACGTTCATACATTAAAACCATTCAAACTATAAAGCCCAACGGAACTAAGCTATTAGCTCAAGGTGGTCAAAAAAAAGGTGCAATGAGTTTTATTAATTTTAAGGCTAGTTTATTACCAGCTCCCAAAAATAAGAACAAGATGGATAACTTCTCTAGTTGTATAGTAATAGCAGAAGGTTATGCCACTGCTGCAACTATAGCTAAATTAACTGGTTACATGTGTGTAATGGCGGTTGATGCTGGTAACTTGCTAGACGTAGCTAAACAGATTAAATTAGCATATCCAAAAGTAAAAATTATTATCGCCGCAGATAATGATTTAAAACTTCGTGAAACTCAAAAAGATAGTGGTAAATGGATATGGTCAAACACTGGTGTTGAAGCTGCTATAGCTGTGCAACAAGAGGTTGATTGTCAGATAGTTATTCCATTTTTTGATGGTTTAGAAATATCAAATAAGATGACAGATTGGAATGACTTAATGTTTGCCTTTGGTCGTGTTAATGCAAGTAAACAATTTACAAGTCAGGTGTTGAAATGAATGTAAAACAGATTCAATTAATTCAAAGAGCTTTTGATTATGATTATGCAATTGAAGTTGATTTTAATGATGATGTAAGCAATGTATCAGAGGTTTATATTAATGATTTATTTAATTTAAACGATAATTATGAGCCAAGTCTATTTGATTGCAATATTTACAATAAATTGCTTTCCAGTTCATATTATCATGCTGAATTTGTTAGTAGTTTAAAAATGGCAATAGACCTAGAAGAACCAAAATTATTAGCCCTAAACTCTGAGATTACAATTAACT
>RXKF01000030.1 GCA_003963235.1 Rickettsiales bacterium | reverse complement strand
AAATTAAATCAGGCGAGGACCGCTCCAAGCCTGATTTCTTCAAATTTATTCAGTTATGGATAAGCTTTGCTTATCCATAACTGGGGTTAAATTAATATAATGATTTTAAGTCAACAACTTGAACGGATATTGCCTTTTTTTATAAATATAAAAAAAGTAAATAACGCTAAGTTAGCTGCAGTTCCTACAAAAACACCTTTAAGGCTTGTGATAGTTTCAAAGTAGTGGCTCCATATTATGAATGAGCTCGCACCACAAATTGATACAAGAATAAATCCTATTTTACTAATTGTTATTTCGTATAAGCCAAATAATAAAGGAATTAAAACAACTGGTCCCCAAAATCCTGCAACAAAAATAACTAAATCAACAACCCTGTTAAAGCTTAAAGCTAGTATTATAGCAAAACTACCAACGATTATATTAGTTAGCCTAACTAGTATAAGCATCTTTTTTTGATTAATTATTGAAAATATTGGATTGAAAAAATCTTTTACAATAGTAATAGATAAGATATTCAAATCAGAATCAGCCGTTGACATAACTGCAGCTAGTAATCCAACCACAACGATGCCTTGAATCCCTGTAGGAATAATATGATCAATTAAATAAGGTAGTGCAAGACTAGCTTTGATTTCAGGATATTTAATGAATGCAATTAAGCCATTTAAAGTGATAAATATAAGAAAAATGAAATATATAATTGATTTTGTATATATAGCAGATCGTGTGGTTTGCGTGTTTTTGTTAATTAAAGCTCTTTGAATAAAAGTAGGAAGTAAATTAATAACCATAAATCCCAAAGTAGCTGAAATTGTTGTATATAATAAATCAGGGTTATTTGTAAATGAGACTTTTTGCATTGGGATAATATTAATAAAATTCTCAACACCAATTTGATACAGACCAAAAAATGAAATGATTGGTATAGCAATTATAATAGCAAAAAATTGTAATAAATTAGTAAATAAAATGGATTGCAGGCCACCAATTGTTGTATAAATTACTACGATGCTATAACTTAATACTACTCCTAATAAATAATCAATCTGCAAAATATACTCAAAAATTCTCCCACTAACGCTTATTTGAGCGGCAAGTAAGCCAGTTGAGACCAATATTGAAGATAATCCCCCAATATAACGCCCAGCATTACCATAATATGTATACATTATATCTCCAACACTTTCCGAACCATAATGTTTGATAAGCTTTGGTAGAACAAATATAGCAATCATAATGTCAACTGGGATAGCTAACATTAAACCATAACTATGAGCTATATTTTCAGAAAATGCCTTCTCAGCTATGCCAAAAGTAGTTCCTCCACCAATTGAAGAGGCAAAAATTGTCGCAATGAGGATAAGTTTATTACCTTTAAGCTTTTCAGTAATTTTGGAAAAAGAATCAAAATTATTGCTACTTCTTTTTTTAAAAACAGCAATTATTGGCAGCAGTAACAAATATGCGCATACAATTATAATATCAATCATTTATAGGCTCGTTAAGTTTTAATTTTAGTCTATTTTTATCTAAGTACATAATTAATAGTAAAGCAGGGATAGTAGCTATGCTAGTAAATAAATAAAATGCATTCCAATCAAAGTGCGCAACAATATACCCAGATATTGAAGGGAAAATTGAGCGAGATAAGCCCATCATCGATGAGAAAAATGAATATTGAGTAGCTCTATATCTACCAGTACATAACGAGGCGATAAATGCAATATAAGCTGCCATAGTCATACCACTTGTCACGCCTTCAAAGCCTGTGATAATAAATAAAATATAGATGTTTTTTCCGCTAAATTCTTGATAAATATATAATAAATGAGCCAGAGCGTGAATAAAGCCAAATAATAATAAACTTTTATATAATGATTTTTTTTTCATTATATAACTAGCAAGTAATCCGCCAATCATTGCTGAAATCGCGCCAAATAATTTTCCTGCAGTCGATATTTCTAGTGCATTATAGCCAATATGATGCAAAAAAGGATTAAGCATCATATTAATAAAATTATCGGGCATTTTATAGAGAATTAAAAACGTCAAAATCAATATAATATATTTTGTATTACCAACGGGTTTTAAAATTGTATTGATCAATTTATAAAGTTTTTGAAAATAATTACCGCTACCCACGTCATGTTTTTTTTGTAAATATGGCTCATCTAAAATCGGAGTATTTTTTTTGAGTAAACAAATTAAAATTATTGGAAAAAATAAAATAATAATACTATATAATTTATAAATCATATTCCAGCTCAAATATTGTGAAATATAAACAACTCCAGAGCTTGAGAGTAACATACCTATTCTATAACCAAAAATATATATACCAGAAATTTCACCTTGCTGATCACTGCTGACTATTTCAGTTCTCATGGCTCCTAGTAATGAATCTTGGCTGGAAGAAAAAAATGATACCAATATTCCAAACACAGCAATATGTGTAAGATTATTTGTCGGAGTATAGTTACTTAATATGTAAACACATATGCCAAGCATAAATTGTATTACTAATAACCAAGAAAGCTTAGCGCCAAGGATAGCATATATCACTGGGATCTTTTTAGTATCTAATATGGGAGCCCACATAAAGTTTATGGCGTAAGGTATTGATATTAACGAAAATGCTCCAATTGTTTTGATATTAATTTTTTCAATGGATAGCCAATAATTAAGGGTATAGCTACTAATCATTAGCGTGAATCCACTCATTAAACCAAAAATCCATATTATACAAAAACTTTTTTTAGGTATCATCATAATATATTATTTCTAGATATGAGTTATGTTATTGATTATTAACATTTAAGTATTTAAATCCCTGATTTTAAAAAATTTTGTCATAGTATTGACTTATAATATATTTTTAGTCAACAGTTATGAAGTAGTCAGAGCTTTTTTATTGACAATACAATATAATTAGAATAGAACTATGAGGTATTTACAAGGCATTGTAGATACTGTTTTTATGCATTTTTTCAAAATAATTGAATGCTAACTCAGAAAATATAATGATCTCCCAAAAACTTCAGGATATAATTTGGCCAATCAAGCGTAATGAACTAAAACTGTTCGTGCCGTTAAGTCTTATGATGCTTGCCATGTTATTTAATTTTGGCTCCCTTCGCTCAATTAAAGATAGTTTAGTGGTACCAAATATTGGTGCTGAAGTAATTAGTTTTTTAAAACTATGGTTAGTGCTGCCATCAACAGTAATTTTCACATTAATTTACATAAAACTTAGCAATAAATTTGAATATGAACGTTTATTTTACATAATCATTTCATTTTTCTTGCTGTTTTTTATATTTTTTACTTATGTTTTATTCCCTCAACAGTATTTATTACATCCAAGTGATGAAATGATTTCGAATTTGCTGTCTAATTATCCTAATTTTAAATGGTTTATTAAAATACTGAGTAAATGGAGCTATGCCTTAATGTATGTATTTTGTGAATTATGGAGCGTAGTGATTATAAATTTATTATTTTGGCAATTTGCTAATCACATATTCGATACTAAATCGGCAAAAAGATTTTATCCATTTTTAGGAGTGGTGGGTAATTTTGGTTTAATAATTGCTGGAAATGTATTAGTTAGTTTTTCGGATTTATCAGGAATAATTGATAGTAATATTGTTAATTCATATACAAATAATATCGATTTTCAATGTAAGATGGTCTTGCGACCAATCATGAATTCAATAATTTTTTCTGGAATTTTAATAATTGTATTATTTGCATATATTAATAAGTACGTGCTAAAAAATATTGTTTTGAAAAAAAGGGATGATAATAAAACCAAAACATCTCTTTCATTAAAAGATAGTTTTAGTCTGCTGATAAAATCCAAATATATTGGTCATATAGTTTTGTTAGTATTATGTTATGGTTTGGTCATCAATCTGCTAGAAGGACCATGGAAATCTAAGGTGCGACAATTATATCCAAATACAATTGATTATATTAATTTTATGGGTCAATTTAATATCTGGATGGGAACTTCATGTGTAATTTTTACATTCGTTGGCAGTAATATACTGAGAAAATTTTCTTGGAAAATATCAGCTTTAATTACTCCTTACATGATAACAATTACGGGAATTATATTTTTTGCTTTTGTTATATTTACTGATCAAATAGACTTTAATTTATTAAATCCAATTTACTTTGCAGTTATTATTGGCGCAGTTCAAAATATATTAAGTAAATCAACAAAATATTCATTATTTGATTCTACTAAAGAGATGGCTTATATTCCACTTCCTCTTGAACTTAAAACTAAAGGAAAAGCGGCAGTAGAAGTTATTGGCCTTAAATTTGGCAAATCCTTAGGTGCTTTTATTCAGTCTTTTATATTTATTATTATGCCAATGGCTACATTTGATTCAATAGCAATATATTTATCAGTTATTTTTATAATAATTGTAGCCGTATGGATTTGGAATGTGGTAATACTTAATGAGGCGTATGTTAAGCTAAAAGGAAATGACGATGAGGCTAATTAGATATTTATTATTAATTCCAATTATTGTTATCTTATTAATTATTGGTGGTTGGTATTACGTCACTTATAGCGTTTCATCTGATCTAAATGCTCGATATGCTGAAAAAAAATTCTCTGTACAAAGTTTAGATAAATCAGATTACTTCATTATTTTTCACAATATTACTCCAGCAGGTTTTCCATATAAAATTTCATGGGATATTAATGGTTGGCAAGAAGAGAGTCGAACATCGCAAATAACTTACATATCACCTATTAAGTTTGGCTATGATTTGCTTAAACAAAAATTATTTATAAGCTATGATGGAGATATTATTGCTTCATATAAACCAACATCACGTGGTTTTGGTTCAAGGTTAAAAATAAATAATTATCAAATTAATGTTGATATCCCATTAAGTAAAAAATTACTTGAAGAAATCAAAACAATTTCAAATCCAGTGCAAATATTGAATTACTTTAAAGAAATAACTATCTCAACTGATCAAGTTGAAATATTTGACTTAAGTGATAATGAAAAATTTTATGATAAAGAATTTGAGCGAATAAAAATATCTTTTACACCTAATAAAATATATGAAAACCTAAATGACTTGTTTAATAATATGCCCAAGCAATATTTTGTTGATTATTCGGTAAAAACTCTGCCGAATGATGCAAAAACTAGATTGCTCCCAGTTAGTTTATTTTACGGGTTTTTAGCAATTCCATCCGATTGTGATGTAAAAGTAAAAGCTGCAGTTACTACTCAACATAGTAAAATCATTGATTTTATGAATGATTATGAAATAAAGGCAAATATCGTTGGAAATTCCAAATATTTAGAATCAAAAAATATAAATTTTTATTATCAAACTAATAAAAAAGAAAATTATAATAAACTAGAAGTTTCTTCAAATCTTAAAATTAAAACTGGCTTTTTTGACCAGTTATTTGCAACTTATCCTTTGTATTCAGAATCATTATTAAGTACACCTTTTGGTAGAGTCATGGATGGTGAGTTTAAGTATATAATTCAAAACAAAGAATTATTTAAATTTAGCAACATGGAAGAAATATCTTACGATATAGCTTTGAAAATAAATTCTAAACGTGAGTCTAATAAAACATTATTAAAAATAGATGATTTAAGTATTTTTAGCGAAAATTCTGGATTTAAGCTGATTCATAGCATGGAATCAGGTCTTGGTTATAATAATAAGCATCTTATTGCAAATGGTGATTTATTTATTAAAAATTATCCAGAAGTAATAGAGTTTACATCTGGGTATATTTATAGATTTGGAAAATTCAAAATCTTAAATGCTGAAGCAAGAGAATTATATATCAATGTAAATAAAGCTTTTTTAAAAGACATATCTGATCATCCACAATCCATATCAAATGATTTGAGTTTTAATTATAAATTTGATTCAAATACACTTGATGAAAATATGTTTGGCAGTGCAAAAATCAATAATATCCCTAAATTATATAGTCTAATGCTTTATCAAAAATTATTCGATAAAGTAGGTTATGGTGGCGATGTTTTAAATAGAATGAGAAAAATTCTACCTCAAATTGATGGTAATGAGCCGTTGCTTAAAAAGATATTACCAAAAATCTCAGATAAAAATATAGATCAAGATAAAATTGAGCAAACCCTTAATAAAGTCATACCTAAAGAAGCACAGAATATTATTAAAAAACTAATTCCAAAGAATAAAAATTAGCCTAAAATAACTAAATAAATTATATTACTTCAAAAAAAGAGAGCAATAGTTGGACTTAATTAAGGAAATTCATCATTATTTGGCTGATGAATTAAAAGCAATAAATAATATTATCATTGATAGTTTAGCTGTTGAAGAAGAGCTGATATCTATTGTCAGTAATCATTTATCTAATGCAGGTGGTAAGCGAATCAGGCCAATATTGACTATTCTTTGCGCTAAAATGTTTGAATATAAGGGAGATTCAGCAATTAAACTTGCAGCTGCTATTGAATTTATTCATATGGCAACTTTACTTCATGATGATGTTGTTGATGGCAGTAAAATGAGACGCTTTTTACCTACTGCAAACACTGTTTGGGGCAGCAAAGCGAGTATCTTAGTTGGTGATTTTTTATTTAGCCAATCATTTAAGCTTATTGTTTCAACAAAACTTCAATCATGTCTTGAGGTTCTTTCAAGTGCATCTGCCATTATCGCAGAAGGTGAAGTTGCTCAACTGACTAAGCTTGAGCAGCAAAAGATAATGTCTCAAGAAGAATATTTTAAAGTAATTAATGCAAAAACTGCAGAACTTTTTAGTGCTTCATGTGTTGTTGGTGCTATTGTTTCAGGCAGAGAAGATGCAGAGAAATTTTTAAAGGAATTTGGTCTTTTGCTTGGAAATGTTTTTCAAATTGCTGATGATGCGCTGGATTATTTTAGTAATAGTAGTAAAGTTGGAAAAAATATTGGTGATGATTTTTATGAAGGAAAAGTCACATTGCCTTTAATATATTTAAGTCAAAATTTAATACAAGAAGATCAGCAAAAGCTAAATATGATGATTGCAGCTGATGATCGCTCGATATCTGATTTTGAATGGGTAAAGGACAAAATGGTTGAATTTGCAATTCCAACATTAATAATGAATCAAATTGATGAAATAAAAATGAAGGCTAGTAACATTCTTGAAAAGATTGAAAATATTAATAATGAACCAAAAGAATATTTACAAAAATTGCTTGAGTTTGCGGCTAAGCGAACATATTAAAATAAAAATATGAATATACTTAACAATAATAAAAATCAGTATTTGGTAAACATGTGGCTGGCTTTAATGTGTTTTTTAGTGATCATAATGGTTTTTATTGGTGGTTACACTAGGCTAACAGATTCTGGCTTATCAATTACAGAATGGAACCCAGTTACGGGAATAGTACCTCCATTATCAAATAATGCTTGGCAAAATGAATTTGAAAAATATCAAGCATCACCTGAATATATAAAAATTAATTCAGGCATGAATATTTCAGAATTTAAGTTCATCTATCTGATAGAATTTATCCACAGGCTAGTGGGCAGAGTTACAGGCTTAACATATCTCTTTGGCTTGATATTTTTTATAGCAAAAAATTATATAAAATTGAAAGATTCAGGAATATATTTTTTTGGTCTTGTTTTATTTATGGCTCAAGGTGTGATGGGGTGGTATATGGTCAAGAGTGGCTTGGTATCAAACCCATATGTTAGTCATTTTAGGTTAGCAGGACATTTGATGCTTGCTGTATTTTTATATATGATAATATTTTATCAGTTATTAAAGCAGTCAAATAATTTTATCTTAATATCTTTTAAAACCAATATTAAAAGCGTAATATTTTGGGGCAGGCTTGCGATCATAATATTATTACTGCAAATTATGTTTGGTGCTTTTGTGGCAGGTCTTAATGCTGGACTTATATATAATAATTTTCCCTTGATGGGTGATTCTTTTATTCCTCAAGAGTGTTTTGAAATTAAATTAAATTTATTTTTTAATAATCCTGCTACAGTACAATTTATCCATAGAATTATGGCATATATTTTATTTATCGTAATTTGTGTGTTTAGTTTTAAGACAATTAGCTTAGGCAATATAATTTTATCAAGAGCTGCTAAATATTTAGTGCTTGCATTAATTTTTCAAATATCTTTGGGCATAATTACTTTAATTTATAATGTACCATTATCATTTGCTTTGCTGCATCAATTTGGTGCTATTTTATTATTATCTGCTATGATGCGCGTATATTACTTAGCGCAGACAGCAAATATATGAATATTGAGACAATAAAAATTACTTCCGTACAGCCAATCAGGCTTGATCGTTATCTTCGCAGATTATACCCATCTGTTACACAAGGTATTATTGAAAATTATTTAAGAAAAGGCAAAATTAAAGTTAATGACAATAAAGCCAAATCTAGTGATAGAGTAAGTTCACAAGATCAGATAATAATTCATGCTGGAATTTTTGATGGATATAAAAATATTGTAAAAGCTAAAACTTTCTCACCAAGCGTTATTGCTCTTGCTGAAAAAATAATGGAAGAATACTCTATTATGTTGGATGAGAGATTTATCGCTATCAATAAGCCATATGGCATAGCAGTGCAGGGTGGTAGTAATATCAGTCTATCAATTGATGATGCATTATCATATTTAAATCAAACTGGTGGTACGCATTATAAGCTTGTGCATCGTTTAGATAGGGATACTAGTGGAGTATTATTAATTGCAAATAGTTATGAGAATGCTGCTAAAATTACTTCATCTTTTAAAGATAGATTAATTAAAAAAACATATGTTGCAATATTAGGTGGTTCTTTAAACCCCGATGAAGGATTTGTATCAAATTATATTGGGAAGAATAATTCGGAAATATATCAAGTAATGCTGGAGCAAGATGGGGGAAAACTAGCAGAAACATCTTACGTTGTAATTGATAAAAACAAATCATTATCTTTGGTAGAATTTTACCCCATTACTGGTAGAACTCATCAATTGAGAGTGCATAGTAAGCATTTAGGTCATTCAATTATTGGTGATGTAAAATATGGTGGGCCTACTCATTTTCGTATGTTGCTTCATGCAAAACAATTAATCATTCCGCAGCAAATTTTTGGTGAGGAAATCATTTTAGAAGCACCACTCCCAACCTGTTTTAATATTGAAAATATAAAGCCAAAAAACTAAGTTAAAACTATAGTAAACTTCAATCTGTTACTATATTTTTATATTTCAATAACACTATCAGGCGTTTGACCACTCAATAATATGCTGCTGCTGTTACTTGTGTTTAATGATGAGATATTTTCACTAATCTCACTAATTTCGCTAATATCAATATAAGAACCATTCAAGTTTATATCATTAGGCGTGTTAATCTCAGGGGAACCTTGAGGCGATGTAATTTTTATAATAACAGCCTCACCATTTGTACTTGATTTTAAGTCATTTAAATCAAAATTTGTATTGCTTATCACTTGAAATCCTTGATCGTTAATATTAATTTTTTTAGTCATTTGAAATGATGAATTGTCTAAGTTGTGTTTTTTTTGCTTTTGATAAATGATACGTATAGGAGTTTCTGAATTATGATCTTTATGTAGACTGATTTGTTTTAAAACATAAAAACCCAATCCAGTTTTGAATATTGAATTAAATTGTTCGGCTATTAATTGGTGGCTATTATTTTTTTCTATAATATAAGTTTTAGTAGTAATTATGTTTTTACCCTGACAAGTTATTTTAAGATCAAATTTAATATTTAATTCATCAGAAAGTTCATCTTGATTATGTAATAATAAATCATTATTTGTATAAACGTGAAGTGGAGTGTTAGAACTAATTTGCAAATCATGGCTCTTTTCTCTTGAAAAAAAACTCTCTCTGTTTTGAGTTTCAACTTCTGAGCTAGAAGAAGTTAATTTTTTTTTCTGATGTTCAATATTATCAGTTTGTTTTTTTTTGCTTACAAACATTGATTTATATATAGCATTATTCTTAATAGATGATTTATTTTTATTACTTGTGCTTGTGGCATCATCACTATTTTTTCGAGATGATAACATTATATTGCCAGCTTGATTATGTGGTTCGCTGCTTCTACGTTTATGATCAATATTTTTACTCATTATAACCTCCTTTTAAAATTGATTATTAAATATTTATAGGCTTTCAGGTGTTACGAACTCATTGTTAGCGCCTGTGAATGACACTGCGTTATTATTATCTGTTGGTAAAGGACTGATAAAATCTGTGATTTGCGTTTCAGGCTCTTCCTTGAAACCAACTATTTCTGCATTCTGTTGTGTTGAGTTTATTTCGTCTTCGCTTATTTCTTCTTCACTTATTTCATCTTTTTTTGTTTTTTCGTCAGAGTTATTTTTTTCTTTTGGCTTTTTGCTTAAATTTAACCACTTGGTTGCCACATTATTAACCACATTTTTATCCTGTTCATTCAATCTTGGACTTTTTGGAGCTGGTGCAGTTAGAGCTGATTGTGCAAGCAGAGCAGTAAATTTTTCGGATCCATCTCCTTTATTTTGTGGATTATGACATTGTAAAAAATTTTTTAAAAAGACAGGGTCAGTGACTGGTGTAGCGACGTTAATTGGTATCTTTTTACTCGATGCGAGACCTTTATGATTAACATTGTCTAATTGTTTCTTATTATTGTCAGCTGTTAATTCATTATTTTGTTCAGATTGGTCTTGTGTTATATTTAGTTGTCTTTCTTCTTCATTTTTTCTTCTTTTAGCTTTGTAATCGGTGTGGATGTTATATGCATTCTCCGCTACCTCTAAAGCTCTTTCGCCAAAATGCAATGCTCCTGTTCCACCAGCTAAGATATTGGCAGTTTCATTGTTTTTAGTTTCATATTCTACTTCAGTGCTGTACTGATTATTTTCAGTGGAATTGTTAATATAAGTATTATCTTTTTTCTTATTAATTTTTACGCAGCCCCAAAAAAATGACAATGCTTTCATTGTGTGGATAACTTTAACTTGTGTTGCTTCTTCATCAGTATGTGACTGGCTTTTTCGTGCATATTTGCACGAACAAACTGCAACAATCCCTGCAATTGTAGCAATTATAACGGCTGTAACACCACTTGCTATAGCAATAGACACTTCAACTTCCATACATCCTCACCTTTTTTGAATATAACTGGTTAAATATTAATTATGTGAATATTTAAACATCAATAGATTAATAATTAATTAATCTATTAAATAATTATTCAAAAAATTCTATTTATAAAAATTTGTGGTAGGAAAGCGTCTATCTTTTTCAAAATTGGTTTTAGAGATTTTTGTGCCTAAAGCAGAGGATTTACGCTTGAACTCAGCTTTTTTTACTAAGTCTATAATCTTGTCTACTAATTCAGTATTATATTTTTTAACTAACAAAGAATAAGACATATTATTTTCAATATGGTCCTCTAAGATTTGATCTAAAATAAAATAATCTGGTAGAGAATCAGAATCTTTTTGATTATGTGCAAGTTCGGCACTCGGTGGTTTGGTGATAATTTGTTTCGGAATAAATATTTTATCTTTATTGATGTAATTTGCTAATGCAAATATTTCAGTTTTATATAAGTCTTTTATTGGATTAAATGCACCATTCATATCTCCATAAATTGTTGCATAACCAGTTGCATACTCAGATTTATTTCCAGTAGTTATTAAGAGAGCACTTAACATATTTGCTTGTGCCATCAAAATAGTGCCACGAATTCTGGATTGAAGATTTTGATAAGTCAGTGAAGAATCATCAGTAATATTTAATTCCACTGTGAAGGCATCAAGTATTTTTGAAATATCTATAGTCTTAAGATTGATTGATAAACTATTAGCCAGTTCTTGAGCATCATCAACGCTTTCCTGAGAGGTAAATTTTGTTGGTAGCATAAAAGTAAAAACATTATCTGCTCCAAGGGCAGATGCTGCTATGTAAGCAACTATTGCTGAATCAATGCCACCAGATAAACCAATTACCACCTTATTAAAGCCATTATCATGAACATAATCACGCAAGCCTAAAATCATCGCAGCTAGCACATCATCATAGGAATCAAAATTGGCTGAATAATATTGATCTGCTTTAAATTGGTTATTTTTAAATTGAACTAATTGTTGATCAACTTCGAAGCTTTTTCCAATAATTTTTAAACTTCCATCAAAACACAAAGACTTTCCATCGAATATAATACCGTCATGTCCTAGAACTTGATTGCAATAAATGATTGGTATGTTTGTTTGCTGATAAATTTTTTGAATAACTTGAACTCTTTTTTCAAATTTGCCTTTTTCATAAGGTGAGGCATTTGGCACTAAAAATAATTTAGCACCGTTGTTTTTTAATTGCTGACATACATTATCAAACCAAATATCCTCACAAATAGGCACGCCAATTTTGACATTATTCACTGTAATTATCGCTGCAACGCCTTGGACGAAATATCTTTTTTCATCAAAAATGCCATAATTTGGTAATTCTTTCTTAGAAGTTTTACCAATAATTTTGCCATCTTGAGCAGCAATGACTCCGTTATAAAGCTTACCATCTTCATAAATAATAGTTGGAAGCATTAAACAAGTTTTTCTAGTCATGGCTATTAATTTAGAATTGACTATGCATACATCATCAATAAATCCAGTTTGTAAAAATAAATCACCAGCCATGTAGCCAGACACTGCAAGCTCTGGCAGTAAACAAATATCAGCATTAACTTTCTCTGCTTCATCGTAAAGCTGCGTTATTTTTTTAAAATTTCCTGATAAATCGCCAACATTTGGCTTAATTTGGCATACAAATATTTTCATATCTTTGCTTGTTTTAAATTATCAATACGCTCTTGATAATTGCCACTAAAAATATAATTTCCAGAAATTAGCATATTTGCTCCATTAGCCACGCATAATTTTGCTGTTTCATTATTAATGCCGCCATCAACTGCCAAGATAATATTTTTATTTAAGATTATATTTGCCAATTTAGCTATTTTTGGTAATTGATTATCCATAAATTTTTGTCCACCAAAGCCAGGGTTAACGCTCATTACTAAAATAAGATCAATTTGATCTAGAATATATTCCAAGATATCAGTATTGGTAGTAGGCAATAATGCAACTCCAGCTTTTATGCCAAGCTCCTTAATTTGACTGATTGTTCTGCTTAAATGTTTTGTACTCTCAGGATGAATTGTTATTATATCAGCTCCAGAATTTGCATAATGTTTAAGCCAATTTTCTGGTTGATTAATCATTAAATGAACATCTAATGGCAATTTAGTTTTATCTTTTATTGCTTTAACCATGTCAGAGCCAAAAGTTAAATTAGGCACAAAATGCCCATCCATAATATCAAGGTGAAGCATATCAGCACCACTGTCTTGAAGTAAAATAATTTCTTTTTCAAGATTTAAAAAATTAGCTGATAATAGAGAGGGTGAAATTAATATCATTATATATTACTTTTTGTTCTGTTTTTTTTCTTTAGATTTTTGTTCTAAGGCCATGACGTACGAGATAATTTTAGCCACCTCTTCAAAATGTTCAACATGAATTTCTTCATCAATATCTACAATTTTATACAAAGATCTGGCTAACGGTGGATTTTCGACTATCGGAATATTATTTTCTGTGGCGATTTCTTTAATTGCTTGGGCTATCAAATCAAGACCCTTAGCAATACATACTGGTGCAAATGCGCTACCTGATTCATATTTTAAAGCAACAGCATAGTGCTCAGGGTTGGTGATTATCACGGTTGCTTGAGGCACGATTGCTTTGATACGTTTTTTAGAATTCTTTCGCCTTAAAGATCTTAGTTTTTGTTTTATTTCAGGATTACCTTCAGCTTGTTTATATTCTTCTTTAATTTCTTGTTTAGTCATTCTAAGGTTACTATAATATTCATAGCTTTGATAGGCAAAATCAACTGCGGCAATAACTGCCATTATGATAGTAACCAGAATCAAAATATGAATAACCATAGTTTCAAGTTGATTAATAATGCCACCAACAGAAAGATCCTGATATTGACTGAGCTCGCCTACGTCGGCTAAAATAACAATCATTACAAAGGTGCCAACTAAACTAATTTTAAAAATTCCTTTTAAAAATTCTACAAAATTTTTCATTGAGAAAATACGATTAAAGCCTTTTATAATTGAAAGTTTAGAAAGCTTTGGCTGAATAGTTTCGGTTGTAAATATAAATTGACCTGATTGAAAAAATGAGGAAGAGATAGCGGCAACAACAGCTATAATGAAAATGGGGCTTAAATATAGCATTGTTTTCTTCATAAGATTTGGTAACATTATTTCTAAATTACCGCCATCGATAATTATTGTTCCAGCATTTTCAATATAAAAACGTAAAATTGAGGCAATTGACCGAAGTATTGTAGGCATAGCCCAGATTGTCACCATTGTTAAAAGCAACAACATTATAAAGCTGGTAACTTCTTTAGAATTAACTACCTGTCCCTTAGAAGATGCGTCTTCCAGCTTCTTCTGACTGGGTTCCTCGGTTTTGGAATCTTTATCTTGATCGTCCCCTTCAGACATGGTTTAAACTTACAACTTTAATATTATTTAAAAATCAATTATAATAAGTTGATAATAAAATAAAACTAAATTAATCATAATATACGCATGAATATTACTGTCGAAATTTCTAAAGAAAATAAACAATGGAAATTCTATCCTGAAATAAAGAATAAATTCTTTACTACAACTCTTATGAAGACTTTAGAGGAGCATCAAAATTTTAAAGTACAAGAAATTGAATTATCAATTCTTTTAACTGATGATGCACACATGCAAGAATTAAATAAAAAATTTAGAAATAAAGATAAAGCAACGAATGTTCTATCTTTTCCCGATATTGAAATGAACGGAGAAGCTCCTATTGAATTTATTCCTAATACAGATTATATATATTTAGGTGATATAGCTTTTGGATATGATATAATAAAACAAGAAGCTGAGGATAAAAAAATCAGTTTTCTTGATCATTTTAGGCATTTAACTATTCACGGAATATTACATTTAATTGGTTATGATCATGAAGAGCAAAAAGAAGCTGAATTAATGGAAAACCTAGAAATTAAAATTTTACAGAAATTTGATATTAAATCTCCTTATTAAAATACATATATGCCCCAAAAAACTGATAAAAAAGATCGAATGCTAAGTGCTGGTTCATTGACTTCTGGCACTTTAAAAATAAAAAACTTGTTCAAAAAGTTATTTACAAAAAATCGAAAGTCATCGTTACAGTTTCATAAAAACGAAAATATATTACATATTAATGGCGAAAATAGTGGAGAAATAGTTTCCAACATTAAAATTTTTTCTGAAAAAACGGTGGAAGCTGCAATGGTTCCAAGATCTGATATAATTGCACTTAATGTTGATTCATCTCTTGAGGAATTATCCAACACGATATTGGAACATGGTCATACTAGAACGTTGATATATAGCAAAAACTTGGATCATATTATAGGTTTTATCCATATTAAAGATCTGTTTCAAGTTATTGTAAGTAGCAAAAAATTTAATTTAAAACATTTAATCAGAAAACATATCATTGCTCCACAATCAATGAAATTAATGGATTTGTTGACACAAATGCAACAAACCAGAACTCATATAGCAGTAATTATCGATGAATATGGTGGTACTGATGGTATTGTTACTATTGAGGATATCATAGAAGAAATCGTTGGTAGAATTGATGATGAACATGATGATGTAACTGATGAGGATAGTTATAAAATAATAAAACCTGGCATAATCATTACTAGTGCAAGAGTTGAAATCGAAGAAATTGAATCTGCAATTGGCATCAGGCTTAAAAGTGAATATGATGAAATTGATACAATTGGTGGTCTGGTAATGTTAATTACAGGATATGTTCCTGCAAAAGGAGACATAATTACTCTGGCTGAAAATATTACAGCAGAAATAATTGAATCGACGCCACGCACAATTAAGCAAATTAAAATTATTTATGGTATTTAAAAGTAAAATATTATTGAGTGGTAATAAACATTATATCAATGAAAGAAATATATTTAAAAAAGCTTGTTTTAAATAATTATAGAAATTTTACAGAATTATCACTTAATTTTACTCAAAATGTGAATATTATTATTGGTTCTAATGGTTGTGGTAAAACAAATATATTAGAATCAATATCACTGCTTTCGCCTGGTAAAGGTTTAAAATCATCTAATTTTGATGAAATATGTAAACATGGCTGCAATAATTGGAATTCACAATTTAGCATAGAAAGTAAGCTTGGTGTCGCAGAAATTCAAACTAGCTTTAATTTACAAGAAAGAAATCGTAGAATTTCCTATAATGGAGCAAAAATTAGTAGTGGTGAATTACCAAATTTACTTAATTTGGTATGGCTCACTCCTCAAATGGAAGGAATTTTTAGTGGTCCATCATTACATAGAAGAAAATTTTTAGATCGTATAGTTTATAATTTCATTCCACTTCATGCAAAAAGACTTCTAACATATGATCATTACATTAGAGAGAGAAACAAAATTTTGGCTAATCATGGTTACCAAAATCATACTTCTTGGTTAACATCTATTGAAATGCAAATAGCGCAAGAAGCGGTATTGATTGAAAAAAATCGTGTTGACGTTATTCATCAAATGCAAAAATCTATTGATAATTTAGCCACTGATTTTCCAAAAGCAAAATTATTTTTAACAGAATTATTCAAAGATGTGGGTACAGAAGAAGACATAATTCAATTATATATTCAAGCTTTACAAAATAATCGCAAGAAAGATTTTTATGCAGGAAGAGCAACTTTTGGAGTCCACAGAAGTGATTTAAATGTATTTCATAGTTATAAAAATCGCTCAAGCAAGCTTTGCTCAACTGGAGAGCAAAAAGCAATGTTGATCTCATTAACTTTAGCTTCGGTGGATGCATTGTTAAAAAATACTGAAACGACGCCAATATTACTTCTTGATGAATTATTCATTCATTTGGATGGAAATAAAAAAAAGCAGCTATATGATTATATTAACTCAACTAAATTGCAGACATTTGTTACAACAACTGATATATTAGGCATAGAATATTTAGCTAAGGAATCAAATATTATTGAGCTATGACAACAGGCGCTACATTAAAAAAGCCAGATTGGATAAGAGTAAAAGCTCCAATATCTAAAAATTATCAGGTAACAAAAGATCTAATTGACGGTCTTAAATTAAATACTGTTTGTGTAGAAGCAGCATGTCCAAACATTGGTGAATGTTGGGAAAAAAAACACGCAACAGTCATGATATTAGGATCTGTCTGCACCAGAGCGTGCGCTTTTTGTAATGTGGCAACAGGAAGACCAGATTTGCTAGATCCTCATGAACCAGAGCGCATAGCAAAGGCCTTGAATAAACTAGGCTTAGAACATATTGTCATTACTTCAGTTGATAGAGATGATCTGGAAGATGGTGGCGCTCAGCATTTTGCTAATTGTATCAAATCCATTCGATTAAGTTCGCCAAGTACTACAATTGAGATTTTAACGCCAGATTTTATGCGCAAAAATAATGCACTTAACATCGTTGTTGCGGCAAAACCAGATGTATATAATCATAACATTGAAACTGTTCCATCTTTATATAAAACAATTCGTCCAGGTGCTAGGTATTTTCACTCCTTAAACTTACTAAATGATGTAAAAAAAATAGATCCTGAAATTTTTACTAAATCAGGCATTATGGTTGGTCTTGGTGAGACTTTTGATGAAGTAGAACAAGTGATGGACGATTTAAGAGCTGCTAATGTTGACTTTATTACTATAGGACAATATTTACAACCAACAAAAAAACATGCTGAAGTTGTAAGATATGTAACGCCCGATGAATTTAAATATTTAGAGAGAATTGCTAAAGTTAAAGGGTTTTTAATGGTATCTGCCTCGCCGCTAACACGTTCCTCATATCATGCAGGTGATGATTTTAAAAAACTACGATTAGCTCGAAATAATTTATTATCTCAGAAAGAATTGATCAACGAAAAACAATCTATAACTTAAAATAAAATAATGCATTGTTTTAAAGACAGTAAATTGATGCCGTATGAGGCAAAAATTATTAAAGATGTTATAATGGATGTAGAGCAATATCCTAATTTTTTACCATGGTGTTCAAGTAGTAATATTTTAACAAGAAATGATGATTTTATCACTGTGAAGCTTGGTATAATTTTTAAAGGCTTTTCTGAAAGCTATATTTCTAAAATAAAACTAGAAGAAACGGAAGAGCAATATACTATATTTGTTGAGGCTATCTCTGGTCCTTTTGAGTTTTTAAAGAATGTATGGATTATAAAAAAGGGCAATAAATTAACAAAAGTCGATTTTTTTATTGATTTTAAGTTAAAATCTAAGATACTAGATATGGTTATTGGTATGGTCTTTTCTTCCGCCACGGAAAAAATGATTATTGCTTTTGAAAAGCAGATAGGTAAGCTTAGCTGTAAAATAGTGTAGCCTTGCAGCCAGTATACTTGACTAAAATTGATTTAATACTATTTTTATTATTCGTTTTTAATGATCAATAGTGTTAAAATCTCAGGTGTTAAATTATTTAACAAGGCAGTAAACTTTAAATATGGAGAAAATTTATATGAACAAATCAAGTTTTGTATCATACATTGCAGAAGAAAATGATTGTAGTAAAGCAGAAGCAGAAAGAATAGTTGATATATTCACAAAATCAGTTATTGGAGCTTTAGGCAAAGGAGAAGAAATTTCATTAGTTGGTTTTGGTAATTTCAGCGTTAGTGATGTTAAAGCTAGAACTGGTCGTAATCCTAGAACTGGTGAAGCAATTAAAATTGCTGCTTATAAACAACCTAAATTCAAGGTTGGTCAAAAACTAAAAGATGCTTGTAACAGTAAATAAATTTTCTGTATTTATATTTTTTTATATCTATAAATAATTAAATGATTTTACATATCTGGGTAAAGGTAAATTCTTTCAAATAATTCCCGCGCAAAAGGCGGGAATTATTTTTTAAATTAGTATTCATTTAAAATAATTTTTAAGTTATAGACAGTGATATAAACCACTAATCATAATTATTAAATTACACTAATAGTTATTTGACACTAACAATTATTTACATTATATTAATTATCATTAATTAATATAATGTAAATATGACAGATTCCATAATAACTATAGAAAATAAATTTGATAAATCTCCTGAAGAACTATTAAAGCTTTACCCTCATAATAATAATTCTATATCCAATAGAGTAAATAATAAAAAATTAGATGCAATAATTGCGCATGTCAAAAATACTGATACTTTTCATTTATATGCATTATTGAACAAAGATCATGAAGCATTGCAGTTACTGTCAAAAGAAATTATGCTTTCAAATAAAATAATAAAAAGCACTAAGTTGCAGGCAATTTGTTATAACCATTTTTATCAAGAACTCTCACAAGCAACAACAATAACAGACCATTTTTCAGAATATTTAAATACTCAGAAAATAATACTTATAAAAAAGCAATATATGTCATTTAATGATTTTAAATCCTTTAGAAATAAGGAGATTGCTCAATTAACTCAAAAATTTTCAGAAAAATCATTGAAAACAATTAATGGCAGGAAGGAATATAATAAACAAAAGGCAACTCTCAATATGAAATTTTTAGATTTATTAAAAACAGATGTAGAGAACATAAATAAAAACCCATTGAATGAAATTAGTAAAAAATATACTAATGATAATGCATCCAAAGCAGTATTAAATTTTATTAAAGCACTTTACTCAGCAGATAATAATGAAACATATTTTGAAGAGTCCGTAGTTAGTTTTAACCAATATTTAAAAAATATGAAGCAAGGGGGAGAAATTCCATCTTTATATCTATATACTATAACTTATTTAATGAAATTATATACATCAGATCAAAGTTTTGAGTTATGCCGAGAGGTATATAATTTATACAACAGAAAAAAAAGCTCTTTTGATGACACTGAAAAAAATATTTTAGTTGAAAGGTTTTGTAATGCATCGTCTAATTTTA
This sequence comes from Rickettsiales bacterium, assembly GCA_003963235.1. Lineage (GTDB taxonomy): Bacteria > Pseudomonadota > Alphaproteobacteria > Rickettsiales > Rickettsiaceae > Megaera_A. The sequence continues at coordinate 913 of RXKF01000030.1, read as the reverse complement.
CAGATATGGGACACCATAGTCATGCGTTATATAATTCAAAAATAGCCTACGATATTTGTCAACAAAATCCTCAAATTTCTAAGAAAAATTGTTTTATCAGCACTTATAATTTTGCTATTATGATAGATAAATTTACTATTGCTGAATCTTTAAAATATTATGATGAAGCAGAGCAATTAATAAATAATCATTTAGACTTAATAGATAATAAGATTCTTGGATGTAAGAAGTTATTAGCTGCTGGTTATACTCATATCAGGCGTGGAGATTTTGAAATTAAAATAAATGATTTAATTCAATCTATATTAAATAATATTAATGATGATCAATTTAAAAAATTATATAATTTATCTTTTGATTCAAAAACATCTGATAAAGATTTTCTTCAACAATATGAACAAATAGAAAAATTAAATATTGGAGAAACTTTTTTAAAAACTCGAAAAGAAAATTTGCTACTTTTAAATAAAGCTAAATATAATATTTTAAAAAATAACTTGGATGAAGGGCTTAGGGCATATAATGAGTTATTCACAATTTCAAAAACTACAGATAAAGAAAACATAATTTTATATTCTACATTAATGCTTTGTGTTTTAATAGAAAGTACTTTTTGTTCAGATGAAAAAATATTAAATTTTTATGATAATCTAACTAAAAATAACTCTGTATTAAAAAACCATTTGAGCGCACATCTTAAATTTATGGAGTTTTTATTATATAACCAGCATGACAGGGAAAAGGAAGCAATTGCAATATTAGAGTTTTTAAATGTCCATACTAGCTTTAGAGAACATAATAATAGATTTGCTGATTATGCAAATGAAATTTATATAAGTACAAAATTTAATGAAGGAAAATTTCAAGAGGCATTAGAATATGTTAAATCTGGGAAATTATTTGATAAAGATGC
>RXKF01000081.1:4933-5002 GCA_003963235.1 Rickettsiales bacterium | reverse complement strand
CCCTAGGTTTAATCACGCCTCAACCGCTTATTTACTCATTCTCTTTAACATCCTTATCCATTACTCGGG
>RXKF01000081.1:3463-4883 GCA_003963235.1 Rickettsiales bacterium | reverse complement strand
GCGGTCGTAAAACTGAATATTTCTGGTAGAATTCATCTGGCGCTCTTTTTGCATATACGTAATTTGATCTACAAAATTAAGCTCTTCCCAAGGGCGTTCTAGACCCTTAGCTTGCTCTTAGCTAATTACATCGGTTGCAGCTTCATGAATGCATGCCCTAATTTTTCTAGCTCTTTGATGACAGAGGTTTTTCCACTGCTAGGAGTACCAGTGAAGATGAAGCGCATCACCTCAATGCATTTTTTTGTCCATTAGGAACCTTTGGATCAACTGTTATCAAACATATAGCGCCACTTTCATCTGCAAATCCCACAAGCAGAAACTGAGAGGTAAAGCCTGCTATGTTTTTCTCCCCCAAATTAACGCATCCTACAATCTGGCGACCAATAAGAATCTGGGGCGTATAATGCACAGTCACCTGAGCTGACGTCTGCAATATGCCAATCTCAGCTCCAAAATCTGCCCACACTTTGAATGCCGGCTTTTTTGCTCGTGGAAATTCTTCTACTTTCACAATCGTACCAGAGCGCAAATTCACACGTTCAAATTCTTCGTATGTTATTGTTGTCATTTGTTACCTTCAATAAATGTCTTAAACATAATACAATTAGAAAAATGTATCTGTTATATAAGACAAGTTCTAAAAGAGAGAGTACGAAAAAAGTATTTTTTATACACTAATGCAAAAAAATACTTTTTTAAAACCATATTTTAAGGTTTAATTTTCAGTCTTAGATAACGTTTACTATCTTGTAGCATCTTTTGGAAACAAACTCAACTTTACCTTCCATCATCGCAAACAAAGTATGATCTTTGCCCATACCTACATTTTTACCTGGACGTATTTTTGTACCACGTTGACGTACAATAATATTTCCAGAGATGACAGGCTGCCCGTCTCCTTTTTTGGTTCCTAATCTGCGGCCAGCTGAATCACGGCCATTTCTGGAACTACCACCAGCTTTCTTGGTTGCCATTTTCTACCCTATTTTTTTACAATATCTAATATTCTAAGTTCAGTCAGACTTTGTCTGTGACCATTTTTACGACGATAATGTTGACGTCTTTTTTTCTTGAAGACAATAATTTTATCATCTCTAAATTGGCTGGTAATTTCCGCTGTTACACTAGCTCCTTTAACGATAGGCGTACCGATAAATGATGCTTTTGAAGATTCACCTAGCATCAACACTTGATTAAGCTCAATTGTGCTACCTAGAGTCCCTTCAATTTTCTCAACTTTAATTACACTATTTTTTGCAACTTTATATTGCTTACCACCTGTTTTTACAATTGCAAACATACTAGTAAATTCTCATCAAAGATTAAAATAATCGAAGCTATCAGTATATACTTAATATCATTGAAGTCAATAATAAATTACATCTAAAAACAGCAAAATAATCTTTAAAAATAAGAA
>RXKF01000081.1:0-3413 GCA_003963235.1 Rickettsiales bacterium | reverse complement strand
TTCTTTAACAAAGAAAAATTACGATTTAGGCAATTCACCAGTGATAAATTGTTTTAATTGTATATTATTCGTTTGATCTAGATCGCCCATGTTACCATACCAAACGATTTTACCTTCATATAAAAACGCAACTTGTTCGCCAATTTTTCTGGCACTTTGCATGTCATGCGTAATAGTGATTGTGGTAGCACCAAGCTCATCTCTAACTTTAATGATTAAATCATTGATAATATTAGACATAATTGGATCTAGACCTGTAGTTGGCTCATCGAAAAATATTACTTTAGGATCCGTACAAATCGCTCTGGCAAGCGCTACTCTTTTTTGCATACCACCTGACAGTTCTGACGGATATAGGTTAAGTACACGCTCAGGTAACCCCACTGATTTTAACTTTTTAATTGCCAGATCTTTTAAATCATTATTATTAAGATCGTATAATTTTCTAGCAAAGAAAATTATATTTTGTTGAATAGTCAGTGAGTCAAATAGCGCTCCAGCTTGAAATAAATAACCACAATTTTCAAGCATTTTAAAACGACTGGCGCGATCCATACCAACTGTTTCTTCACCATTATATAAAATGCTGCCAGAATCTGGATTCATTAATCCAACCATCATTTTAATTAATACCGATTTGCCAGAACCAGAGCCACCCAATATCACTAAAGAATTATCAGTGATGACATCAAGATCAACGCCTTTTAGAACATGATGTTTGCCAAATGATTTATGTAATGATCTGATTTTAAATTTAAGATTATCCATTATTAACTAAAAAATATTGCTGTTATTAAATAATTACTGATTAATATCATGATTGAAGAGCTGACTACTGCATAGGTAGTAGCAGCCCCCACTCCCTTAGCACCTTTACTTGAATAATAACCAAAATAGCAGCTCATTATTGCAATAATAAAACCAAAAGCAGCTGCTTTTACAAGACCAGATATTACATCCATCATTTCTAAATATTGTATAGTGTTAATTATATAAGCGGTGCTATTAAAGCCTAGTTTATATACGCTCACTAAATATCCACCCATCACTCCAATTATATCACCAATAAAAACTAAACATGGTAAGCTAATTATTGCAGCAATAACTCGAGGCGCTACTAAATATTTTATGGGATCAGTTGACAAAGTATATAATGCATCAATTTGTTCTGTAACTCTCATGGTTGCAATTTCTGCAGCTATTGATGCTCCAACTCTACCAGCTACCATCAAGCCCGCCATCACAGGTCCGAGTTCTCTGGTAATTGATAAAACAACAACGGTTGCTATAGAACTTTCTGCTGAAAATCTGGAAAATCCAGAATAGCTCTGCAGCGCAAGAACGGCACCTGAGAAAAATGACGTCATGGCAACAACAGGCAGAGAATAAAAGCCAATAAAAATAAACTGTCTGACAATTAGTGAAAAATATATAGGTCTATGCGATAATCCTATAAAAGTCTTGCCAATAAATATAGTTAGAATTCCCAGAGAGGATGTGAATTTAAGAAAATTTTTTCCTATAAGCTGAATAGATGTTAGCATAATTTAAATTTTATTTATATATATACTCTTTTAAAACGCGTTCCCAATCTTGTTAATATTTCATATTCATTAGTATTTGCATTACTTGAAATATGACTTAATTTACTATTATTGCCAATGATTTCGACCTTTTGTCCCAAAAATAAATCTTTTTTAGGCACGCTAGATACATCAATTATAGTTGAATCCATTGAGACTAAACCAATTACAGGCGCTTTAATGCCATTAATGTAAGTAGCACCTTTGTTACTGAGACTTCTACAGAATCCGTCAGCAAATCCTATTGGGATTGTTGCAATTCGGCAACTTTTGTTACTAGTATTAGTATAAGTCGAATTATAGCCAACTGACTCACCAACACCTAGTTCATTTAAGTGAATTATTGGAGCATGTAACTCTAGCGGATTCTGTAAATATTTTGAATGTTTATTCGATAATTCAAGATTGATACCATATAAAGCAGCTCCTGGCCTAACTAAATCAAATTGATAATCACTACCTAAAAAAATTCCACCTGAATTTGCAAAAGTTTTTTTTATATGAGGTAAAAGACTTGTTTGAGCGTTAAATTTATTAAGTTGAATCTGATTGCTAATATTGTCTTTTTCTTCAGATGAAGCAAGATGACTCATAAGATATAAAATATCTAGCTCTTTTATATCCATGCTTACAAATTTATAAAAGTCAGCATCAGACATACCAAGCCTATACATACCAGTATTGATATTGATTATGCATTTCAATCTCTTATTTAACCGAGTTGAACATTGCTGCCATAATAAAATCTGCTCTAAATTAAAAAGGACTGGTATTAAATTATATTCAATTAAAATATTAGCTTCTTCTCTAAAAAAGCCATTTAATATGTAAATATTAGCACTACTCCCAATTATATTTCTTAAAAATAAACCTTCTTCACAATTTGCAACAAAGAAATGGCAACACCCATGTTTGATTAAAGTAGGGCTAATATCTTTAACACCTAAACCATAACAATTAGTTTTGACTGCTGCACCTACTTCAGCCTGCGGACAAAGTGTTTGTAATGTTTTATAATTTTGTGCAATAATATCTAAATTGATATTTAAAACGCATTTGGAACTATTCATTGGTAATATTTAATCAGCTTATTTTCAATTTCTTCAATTACAAAAGCTGAGATATCACCACCTAAGCTTGCTATTTCTTTAACTAATTTAGAAGATATAAACTGATTTTTTTCAGACGCTGGCAAAAATATAGTTTCAATATTCTCATTTAATCGTGAATTCATACATGACATTTGAAACTCATATTCAAAATCAGATACAGCACGCAAGCCCCTAATAATAAAATGAGCATTAACATCGTCGGCAAAATTAACTAGCAACCCATTAAAACTCAAAACTTTAACATTATTAGCAATATTATATTTTTCAATATATAATTTCGCCATTTCGCAACGATCAGAAATTGAAAAAATTGGTTTTTTTGAGGCAGAAATTGAAACGGCCAAAATTAATTCATCGCAGATTTTGCTTGCTCTTGCAATAATATCAGCATGACCATTAGTTATGGGATCAAATGTCCCTGGATATATTCCAATTATTTTGCGAGCCATAGAGATTTTTTTATTAAAACAGTTTCATAGTTTCATAATTTATCAGATAAATATTTTTATTTACAGTCTTTTTATTTAAAATAACCATATTTAAAATATGTATAGTAGCAACCCAAGCTCTTGTCTTGGCATTGCTAAATAACAGTTGACATAGGAAGGTAGAGGTAATAAAATATAGAAAAGGCTAAGAAATGGATAATTGCAAAGGATGTGGAAGTGTTAATCTAACAAAGAATGGCAAAAATAAATTAGGAGCTCAAAGATATAGA
>RXKF01000021.1 GCA_003963235.1 Rickettsiales bacterium | reverse complement strand
TGGCGCAAAAATTTATCAAAAATGATAATTGGGTATTAATTCTTATAAAATCTTCTCAAAGTTATTTTAGAATTTTAGACTTTTGACGCAGAGACCGACTAATAAAACTATGCCTGACACAAAGTGACCGTTATAGTCGGCAAAGCCAGTTGCCAGTTGCATATCTTCTCATTCCAAAAATAGACTTAAAAAGGCAATACTATCCGAAATAATGCACCCTTGCCGTTACTTTCTACCGTTATAACGCCTCCATGTGCCTCAATGGCACTTTTACACAATGCAAGCCCTACCCCTCTTCCTTGAGCTTTAGATTCGGTATTAGTTCCCATCTTAAATGGCGTGAATATATCGTATAATTCTGCCTTAGGTATTCCTATTCCCTGATCTTTTATAGTGATTTCAACCATATTTTTATCTTTGCGCAATACGCTGATTTTTATTACCCCGCTATTGCTATATGTAATAGCATTAATCACCAGATTATCTATAGTTTGCTTAATATAATTAGGGTCCAAAGATATTAATATTTCTGGCTCTATTGCCATCTCAAAATCTATTAACTTATCCTGCAGATAAATTTTGCGGCAGCTTTTTATACGATCACTGACCAGCTCACTCAAATTTATCGTTTGTTTTTGTAACTCTATTTTTTTCACATCCAATGTCGCCAAATCAAGCATATTCAAAATCATTGTCGATAATCGATTTGAGTTGGTTAATACTTCGTCAGACAACATTTTTAATTGCTTTTTATTGAATTTTCCCAAGCCATCTGACAGCATTTCCGCAAAATTCATTACATTCCCCACAGGAAGGCGCAGCTCATGATTCACATTATTTAATATCTTCTGCGCAGTAGCTCCAAGACGTTCTATTTCCTGTTGCTGATCTTGCACTCGTTCGCTATAATGCATTACAGCATGGTTTAAGTCAGTAATTTTAGTATTTAGGCTGCCCACAACATTACCTAAATTATCAACCTCTTCTTCTAATCCATCAACTTTTGCTTCCGTTTCTTCCATCTGCTCTTGTTTTGGTTTTAGGAATGCTATGATTATGCTACTAACCAAAATTAGTGAATATATTAGTTTAAATTGTATATCTTTAAATATATTAATCTCAACATTATTACCTACAATGAATTTAAAAAAAATAAATGCTAAAATAGCTCCTATAAACATTATAGGAAGTGCTGCTTGCCAACGTAATAATATAGATAGAACTATCGTACTTGCCAAATAGATCATTAATTGATAATGAGAAAAATGGCTTATAAGCAATTCTACACCAGTTTTAAAAGTTAAACTATATAACAAAGAGATTGTCCAAAAAATTGAGATAATATTTTTATTGTTTTTAAATTTCCAAATAGGATATAATAAAAAACAAGTAGCAATTAATAATTCAAAAAAAGCCATTACTTCTACTATCCAAATATATTGCGTTCTAACTCCAAAACTTAGAGAATAAATTGAAGAAAAAACTGAAACAATACAAAACATACCAAAGAATATATATGTTACATTGTTAGTGGGTAAGTTTTTTATACAGCATTTGCTAATATTAAATTTTGTATTATCAATTGTTGGTATTATTTGTGCTCTTGCTTTTGATTGATCAACCTCTTTTTTCCAACCACCTTCTTGATTTAATAAATAGTGGCTACCTAAGAAAAAAATTAAATTACTGACTATGCCTGGTAAAACACTGTCTATACCAGTAATATTCATCACAAATAACCTCCATAAAACAACAGTAATTAAACCAGAAGACATACCAATTATTACTGCCTTTGAAGAGCTTCTAAATCCAAAAATAGCTAATAGCAATGGTACAGTTACTATTGGCATATAAAAATTATTTGCAATAAGTACAAGCTCAAGGAGATCTGAACTCATAATAGATAAAATTATAGAGACAATTCCAATAATTAGAGCAGAAATTTTAGTTATATATAATTGTTTTTGTTCAGAAACTGGATTAAAAACTTTAAAAACATCATTAGAAATTAATATACTTGAAGAGTTAATATAAGAGTCAGCTGTTGACATCACCATTGCAATTATTCCAATAATAGCAAGTCCTTTAAACCCAGCAGAAGTATAATTATTTAATATATATATCCATATAGTGTCTGGTGGTAAATTAGGATTTGCAGTAAGCATTAAAATACCTATCCAACAAGTAACTAATACAAAAAATACTGACATAATAGAGGAAAATACAAAGCTTCTTCTAACTTGTGATGTACTAACACTCATTGATATTCTTTGAAAAAGTGAAGGATGAAGAGCGGGAATTAAGAAAATTAAGCTTAGCTGCAACATGTTAATAAAGCTTGGATTATGGAAGCTAAACTCAAACCCACCATAATTTTTACTTTTTACCAAAACATCAATAACTTGATCTATATCTTTTATATCTTTCCAAATTAATATTCCTAAAATTGGAATAGTAGTACCAAATGTAAAAAACTGTAAAACATCAGTAAAAGCTACAGATTTAATACCACCAAATGATGAATATAATATGACGACGGTACTTGTTATTAATAAAGCATTAATTTCGGATATATCAAAAAAATTAGATAATAACATTGAAGCAACTTTAAACTGAACAGCAATCAATCCGCTTACAGCAAAGAAACCCGAAACCGCTGTTATAATTCTAACATGTTTTCCATATAATTTTCCCATTGATTCGGCAACTGAAATATCCCCTAAAAATTCTTTCATTCTTGGAGCTATAAAATAACCAATTATAAAAAAGGTTACTGCGTAATCTATAAGAATTGGGACAATATAATATATTCCATCACTATAAGCTTTTGAAACCAAAAAAGCGAAAAAACTACCCCCTATCCATGTAGCAACTATTGTAGACGCCAAAGTTGCGGTACTAAAGTTCCGTCCTCCAAGAGCATAATCTTTTATAGTCTTAACATTCCGCCCATAGTAAAATCCTACACCAAGATTTACTGCCAAGAACATTATAACAATAGTTGCATCAATATTCGATATGATAGAGTTAACAAATTCCATAAACATTTTTTATTATATTTTTCATTTAACAATTAATAAATTAAATAGTTTTGCAAATCAAGTTTTAATTTTTATGAGCATCCGTTATAGAATTCAATAGAAAAGATATGAAATAGTCATCACTAACAAATAATAAAATGCAAGCAACCAGAATAATGGTCAAGAATGATTATATATAACCTAAATTCCTATTTTTTCTATTGAATTCTATCACCGATGCTCGCGTTTATAAGCGATTATCTTAAAAAAGCTTCTTAAAAATTATTTTGGGGATATTAGTTGAGGGTACGTGTAAAGCTCATTATCTAAATTGTTTCTGTATCATATATTTAAGAGATTATATAATTAATCAACTTTAGAGTTAATTATATTTACTAAATTAAATATTTGATTGAACCTATGGTCTAAAGATGATAGTGTTATTTAATTAGTTAAGGTCAATAACATTTAAAGCCAATTACTCCCACTAGAAGTGGGAGTTTGTGATATGGAACCGCTCAAAGCGGATTAATATTACTTATTTCGACCTGTAAAACAGGTTG
>RXKF01000039.1 GCA_003963235.1 Rickettsiales bacterium | reverse complement strand
TAGGAAAGGTAGAATTTCTACCCTGAGTTTATTAAAATCCCTATCTCTTCCCTTATCTTGACGCATATGGTTTATCTAACGCTCTCAGCTAATATGAAACGATGGATTAAAGATAAAATTACTAAATTCCCTCATCTTTACGATGCTTTAAAACAGTTCTCTTGTGCACCTAATTCAATATGATTTACTATAATATCAGCGTAACTAGTACCAAGTCCGTAAAGTGCTAATATCTTGTTGTCCAGCTCTTCGTTTAGTATGGTCTGACGCTTTTTAATTAGTTGCGGCTCAAAGCTCCCGTTCCTGTCTCGTGGAGGAGTTTGTTCAGTTGCATAAGGCTTTGAAATACTTCTTTCTTGTCACCTAATTCAATGCGGTTTACTATATCAATTTTTTATTACTGGGCTTATCTATACTTCCTTATCTCGCATTAGCGTTAAATATTATCAGTATCATTAATAATTAACTTCATTGATTTAAGGACATATAAATACTATAATGCTCAGGAGCTGAGCTTTAATTTATATTTATTTTGTTAATGAGATATATAAAAAAAATTTTATACGACAATAAATTTTTGGGAATGATTCTGTTGTTAATGGCGACTTCAATATTTTTATCATTAATTTCTTATGATAAAGTAGATCCATCTTTTAATTTAATTACAGACAAAAAACCTAATAATTTATTATATTATTTTGGCTCTTACTTATCAGATATTTTGTTACAATTAATTGGTTATTCAGCTTTTATTATACCATTATATTTGCTAACTTGCTCATATCAATTATTTCATTATGGGTACGTTAGATGGGCATTGCTTCGATTTATATGCATTATATGTGCGGTATGTTTATTATCAATTATATTAAATTACTGCAGTGGTTTCTTGAGCATGTTTAATAAGGGTGGTTTAATAGGTAATATTTATAAGTTGCTACCTAAAGTAGCAACTATAATCCCTTACCCGCAATATTTTCCTTATATTTTAAGTTTAATGTTTATAGGCTTTTTCATGTTAGCGCTTGGTATCAGACTAAAATCATATGTCCATTTTATTAAAATGATTACCCATCCCATTATTAAACTTTCATGCAAAATCAACATTGCGCAAAAATTTAATAATAATACAAGTAAATATAACGAAGATAATGCTTATTATGGAGCGGGTGAATTTGAGTATTTAAGAGATAATAATAATGTACCAGAAATAGATCTTCCAATAAATGATTATAAGGATAATATTGTTAAAATTAAGAGACCACCCACTATACCAATAAAGGAAAAAGCTAGTCATGGTACAAGTTTAAATAATACTAAATATTTAAATGAGGCTAATTTATTACCATCAATTGATCTTTTAGCAGATGCTAATAAATATAGTTTCAAACCGCAAACTCAGGATGAATTAAAGCAAAGATCAGAACAATTAATTAAAGTATTGAGTGATTTTGGAGTTAAGGGAACCATACAGGATATTAAAGAAGGACCTGTCGTTACCATGTATGAATTTGAACCAGCTGCTGGTACCAAGTCATCACGGGTTATTGGTCTTGCTGATGATATTGCTCGCTCATTATCAGCAGTTTCGACGCGAATTGCAGTAATTCCAGGCAGGAATGCCCTTGGTATTGAACTTCCTAATAAAAATCGTATGTTCTTTTGCTTAAAAGAATTAGTCACCACTCCTGCATTTCGAGATTCATCAATTGCTCTGCCATTAATTTTAGGTAAAGATTTGAGTGGTGCTCCGATGATTGTTGACTTAGCAAAAATGCCCCATTTATTAGTTGCTGGGACAACAGGTTCTGGAAAATCAGTGGCAATTAATGCGATGATCATGTCGTTATTATATAAATATACTCCAGAAGATTGTCGAATGATCATGATTGATCCCAAAATGCTTGAGCTTTCAACTTATGATAATATCCCTCATTTATTAACACCAGTGGTAACCGAACCAGGTAAAGCGATTGTGGCATTAAAATGGGCGGTAAAAGAAATGGAAAATCGTTACCGCCTAATGTCGCATTTAGGCGTTAGAAGCATAGCTAACTATAATATCAAATTACAAGAAGCAAATAAAAACGGTCAAAATTTGGAACGTAAAATTCAAACTGGTTTCGATCCAGAAACTGGTAAACCAATTTATGATAATGTGCCAATTGATATGAATAAAATGCCATTTATTGTCGTGATTGTTGATGAAATGGCTGATTTAATGCTTGTTGCTGGCAAGGATATTGAAACATCGATTCAACGCCTTGCGCAAATGGCTAGAGCTGCAGGTATTCATATTATCATGGCAACACAAAGACCATCTGTAGATATTATTACAGGGGTAATTAAAGCAAATTTCCCAAGTCGTATTAGTTTTAAAGTTACATCCAAAATTGACAGCAGAACTATTTTAGGTGAACAAGGTTCAGAACAACTGCTAGGCATGGGCGACATGTTATATATGGGCAACAGCGCTAAAATATTGCGTGTTCATGGACCATTCGTGGATGATAGTGAAGTTTCGAAAGTTACCGATTTTTTAAGATCAACTGGTTCTCCTGATTATGTTTCTGCAGTTACTGAATCTTTAGAAGATGAAATGAATGATGGCTTAGAAGGCGGTGACAGTAACAGCGATATTTACACTCAGGCAGTAAATATTGTTAAGAATCAAAGAAAAGCATCCATAAGTTATATACAGAGATGTTTACGGATTGGTTATAACAGAGCGGCAAGCCTAGTTGAGGAAATGGAAAAAAAAGGTGTATTATCTCCTCCTAACCATTCTGGCAAAAGAGAAATATTATTACCAGAAGATTAATAAATTAACAAAATTATATGCTTTCATTTTGTGTATAAGTATGATATAATTTCTGCCACTATAAGTTTCCAACAATAGCTATGAGGTATTTGTGTTAAAAAAACCAGAATTTAAAGTTGGTGATAGGGTTGTTTATCCTTCACATGGAGTTGGCGAAATTGTCAAAATCGAAAGCCAAGCTATCGCAGGCACCACCCTTGAAGTATATGTAATTTCCTTTCCAAACGATAAAATGACTCTGCGCGTGCCTGTTTCCAGAGCAAGTGCTTCTGGACTTAGAACATTGGCCACTAAAAAAGATGTTAGCATCGTATATAATATACTTAATGATAAGCCACAACGTGGTAATAAAATGTGGAGCAGACGAGCTGTAGAATATGAAACAAAAATTAATTCAGGCCAACTTGAAGCTGTTGCTGAAGTAATTAGAGATTTATATAAAAATGTTGATAATGATCGTTCATATAGCGAAAGAACTATTTATGAAAATGCATTAAATAGACTAGCTACAGAAATTGCAGTTCTTGAAAATATTTCAACAACCATTGCATCTGAAAAACTCGTTGAAATGCTTAAAGAAAAAGTTGCTGCTGCGGCCGTCTAAGAAAAATTTTTCTACTTTTATAAAAAAATACCCGATTTATAGAGTTGGGTATTTTTTTAATTTAATTATTGTGAACTCTCACAAAAAAGTTGCTACAGTTATTGCATAAAAGCTTATCTATGGCACTGTTAACAAAATAATTTAAATAATTTGGCGATAGCAAGAGCAATGAAACTAAGGAAGGAATGATCCATTTTATCAAATCTCATGGCAATTCTTTTATTTT
>RXKF01000077.1 GCA_003963235.1 Rickettsiales bacterium | reverse complement strand
AAAAAGCGCAACATTATCGAAAGATTCTTTGGTAGATTAAAAGAAAATAAAAGAATTGCCATGAGATTTGATAAAATGGATCATTCCTTCCTTAGTCTCATTGCTCTTGCTATCGCCAAATTATTTAAATTATTTTGTTATCAGTGCCATATACAAAAACAATCTTAAGTTCTATGCTTTTATTTATTTTTCCTTAAGTTGACGCCATTGAGCGAACGCTCACTTAATTTATCTTGAGTCTCTTAAGTACTTCTCGGTAAGCGGAAATGACTGCTCCAGGATCGTCATTAGCAATTTCATAACATAATTTTTCATTACTGTTCATATCCCACAAACGGCAAGTATCTGGTGATATCTCATCAACTAACATAGTAACAAAATCTTCGCCATTAAATACTCGACCAAATTCAAGTTTAACATCGACCATACGAATGCCAATACCAGCAAAGAGCCCAGCTAAAAAATCATGAATTCTAATTGCATTATTTTTGATTTCTTTTAGCTCATATTTTGAAAGCCAACCAAAATTAATAATTTGTGTCTCATTAATGATGGGGTAATCAAGATCTTTATTCTTAATTCTAAAATCAATTATAGGAGACTCAAAAACAAAGCCATTTTCCATACCAAATTCGGTGACATACCTACCAGATGCAATAGTTGATATATGAATTTGAATAGGATAAATATCTACAAATTGTACTAATTGACGCTTCATATTAATTTTTTCAATCATATGATTATCAATACCAATCATATCCAATTTTTGCATTATATACGCAGAAATTGTATTATTAATAGCTCCTTTACCTGATACTTCAATAATCTTATCCTTGGAAACACGCATTGTGTCTTCAAAAGACATAACCAATGCATAATCTTCATCTGATTGATAAAGTGTTTTGCTTGTGCCTTTATAAATTTTTTCTTTCATATATATTTAAAATATTTTGTAAAATAAATATTTAAGCGCTACCCAACTTGCTAATACTGCACTAATTGCAATTATTCCGCCAATAATAGAAATAACAAACCCTATAATTATAACAATGCCATCACGATTAAGTAATCCAAGTGTCATTATAGTGATACCAAGTGCAGGTACTGCGTTAGTAAAAGGAATTGGTAGTGCAACCATTATTGCTGAAATTAAACTAATAAAGCCAACAAATTGATGAGTGTAAATCGTTTTTGCAAAAGAAAATCTTGGTCTAACATAACGCTCGATTGATATAATTATAGGTACCACTTTATTGCAAATCATTATTAAAGTTACATTCTTGAGCTCATAATTATTCACTTTTTGAGGTAGCCAAACCTTAGTGCTGCCCATTAATAATTGAATTGATAAAACTATTAAAGGCACTCCCATCACAGTAGTAAATCCTGGAGGATAGGGAAGAGGCACTGCTATCGGTAGCGAGAAAAAGATAATCGCCAATAAAATTCCATTTTCATGAAATTCTTCAATAATATCAGATATTTTTGTTGTTCCTTCAGGTGATTTTTCGCCCAAAGATTTTAAAATTGAAGATGCTGGAATATTTTCCAGTATTTTAGATTTTTTCTTAAACATTGATGATTTGATCCTACTTAAGCTAATTGATATACAAGTATAATATTCTTACTTTAAAAGATATAGTCATTTTTACTAAATTTTAGTAAAAAAATTTAAATTTATATCAGAGCTAGGTGCTCCAACAATTGATAAAGTTGGTTTTGAAGCAAAGATTTTGCTAGCACAGTTTTTAAGATCAACCAACTTTGTGCTATATACAATATTCATTACCTCTTGTGCATTCATATATTTATCAAATAATGCAAAGCTTTTACCAATATCCTCAGATTTATATTCAGGCTTCTCTTCTGCCATAAATATATTTGATTCTAATTGAGATATTGCACGATCTAGTTCATCTTGTGAAATATTTTCATGTAATTTATAAATTTCATTACTTATATTCTCAAGCAAACTATTAACTTTTCCATGTTCGGTTGCAGCGTAAATACTGAATATACCACTATCACTGTAAGAATTTAGCCAACTACCAACACTATATGCTAATCCTAAATCTTCACGAATCTTTTGAAATAAACGCGATGATAATCCACCGCCAAATATAATTGAAAGCAATTGAGTCTGATAATAAGAATTGATATTGGAATAAGATTCTCCTTCAAAACCTAAAGCAATTGTTGTTTGTTCTAAATCTTTTTTAGTTACAAAAGATCCACCAATATATTGTGCTTTTTTATATTCTCTGATATTGGCATTACTAGCAAAAGATCCAAACATATCCTCAACCATCTTCATTATTTGTAGATGGTCAATTTTTCCTGCTACAGATATTATGATATTGTCAGTTGTGTAATATTTATTGATATAATCTTGAAAAGATTTCTTATTAAATTTTGAAATACTATCGACTGTACCTAAAATAGATCGACCAAGAGGATGATTTTCATAAGCTAGTTCATAAAGCTTTTCATAAGCTAGATCATCTGGATTATCTTTAACTTCGGCTATTTCTTGAGAGATTACATCAAGTTCTTTTTTTATTTCATCTTCACTGAATAAGGAATTTTGTAGAATATCAGCCATGATACCAAGAGCAATATTTACATGTTGGCATAAAACCTTAGTATAATATACCGTGTGCTCACGACTAGTATAAGCATTAAAATGCCCACCAATTGTATCAAACTCACGTGCAATCTGGTGAGCTGATCTATGAGTAGTACCTTTAAAAGCCATATGTTCAAGAAAATGAGATATGCCTAATTCATTAATTGACTCAAATCTACTGCCAACTTTTACAATAATATTTATTGAGACAGAATTAATATGTGGCATCGAATAGGTGACAACATTCAATCCTTTACTAGTTTTATTTTGTTGCAAACTCATTTTATAATGTTCTCTAATAGGTTTGTTAATTTTTTTGATACTATTGATATATCGTAATTTTCAATCAATCGAGTATAAGCATTCTTGCTATAATGTTGAGCCAAGAAGGGTTCATTAATTAATTTTTCAATTGAAGTTGCTAAATTAGTTGCCAAATTAATATACTCATTTGATTCGTCAGTTTCAACAATTAAACCATCTTGTTCATGTCTTACAATTTCTTCAGGTCCACCCGAATTTGTTGCTATAATTGGTTTAGAATATGCTATTGTCTCTAAGAGAATAATACCAAATGGCTCTTCTAATGAAGGTAAGCAAAAAATATCAATATTTTTAAAAAAATCTTCTTTGTTACTCACCCAACCAGTAAATATGATTTCTTGTTCAAGATTAAGCTCTAACACTTTACTAATTAAAATATTGCGATCATCTCCGTCACCACCAATATGTAATTTAATATTATAGCCTCTATTTTTAAGAATAGATATTGCTTCTATCAAATAGATGAACCCTTTTTTTTCTACAAACCGCCCCATGGCGCCAATTATGATTGGTTTGCGAAATGTTGAAGAAAAATAATCTCGCACTATTCTATTCATATTAGGCAGCATGAGTATTTTTTGTTGCGAAATGCCATGCTCAATCAAATGTTTTTTTAACTTAAGAGTAAGAGTAAAAACATAATCACATTTCTGTAAATATTTGATACTATAATTATGCGAAACACCAATTATTGGGATTTTATAACTCCGGATAAAAGTAGAAAAATTAATTGCTCTATTTCCGTGGCATATAATGATCTGAGGTTTATAAACTATCGTTATTAGTTTTAATATTAACTTTGAGAGAATGCACCAAGAACCTAAATTAGGTAACTGCAACTTATTCTTAACATTTGAATTTATTTTAGCGCCAATGCTGGTGATGTTAATTACTTGATGATTTTGCATAATCAATGCATCAGAGTAATCGTAAAATGCTTGCTGAATGCCTCCTAAATCTCGAGACATCATGATATTTAATATACGCATTATAATGAATTATATTTAAGAATGCTCATTAAATTTTCATAATTAACTTCTTGCTCCGTAGATGAATCTAAATCTTTTAATTTATATGTATTATTTCTAATTTCATCATCACCAATAAAAATTATGTAACGCGCATTTGCATTAATGGCTGTTTGCATACGTTTATTTATTTTACCAGTAAATTCAATATTAGTTGCAATATTATTAACCCGCAGGCTTTGCGCAATTTGAATTGATTGATCAAAACTATTTTGATTAAGAGGTATAATAAAAACTGATCGTTCTTTTGGAGTTTTGAAATTCTTTAATAATAAAACTCGTTCAACTCCAATTGCAAATCCAATTGATGGTATTTCGCTCTTTTCGCCCATCAAGCAGGAGAGCTTATCATAACGCCCACCAGCTACAATTGAAGTTTGTGCACCTAACTTAGAAGTTGTAAATTCAAATGCTGTCTGTGAATAATAATCAAGACCTCTAACAATTTTTTCGTTGATTAAATATTTTATATTTAAATCATTTAAATATTGCTGAACATTATTAAAATAGGATAAAGCAGCATCAGTATAAAAACTTGAAATTAATGGAGCTCCAGCGATAATTTTTTTATCATTTTCATCTTTTGAATCAAGAATACGCATCGGGTTTTGAGTCAATCGCTTTTGGCTATCAAAAGATAATTCACTTGCATATTGAGAAAAATACTCAACTAAAGAAGCTTGATAAATTTGCCTAGACTGTGTGCATCCAAGTGAATTTAGTTCCAAAGTAACATCATCTAAAACACCAAGCTCTCTGATTATATGAGTTGCTAAAGCAATCATTTCAGCATCAGAATATGGCGTATTTACACCAATATTTTCAAAATTTAACTGATGAAATTGTCGTTGCCTTCCTTCCTGTGGGCGATCATAACGAAATAATGGACCAGAGGAAAATAATTTAAGTGGTAGAGTTTGCTTCAAACCATTTGAGATAATTGCGCGCATTATAGCAGCCGTAAATTCTGGTCTTAATGAAAGTAATCTACCTTTTTTATCGGAAAAACTATACATTTCCTTAGAAACGACATCTGAACTACTTCCTAATGTACGGTCAAAAACACTGGCATATTCAATGATTGGAGTGCTAAAACCTTCAAAACCGTATAATTTCGATATATTAAATGCAGTGTTTTCAATATATTTATAAGCTCTATAATCATCTGGTAATAAATCTTTCATGCCCCTTAAAGGAGCCAATTCATTTGACATTGTTAATCTTCAATTAATCTTGTTGCATCTTAAATTTAGGCATATTTTTCATGAATTTTTTAACGTATTTATATTCCTTAATTTCCTCAAGATTTTTATCGTTAATCTTTAAATCTAAATTGTCAGGATCGAGTTTCAAATTTATATCACAAGTAATTTTATTTTCACGTTTTTGATTAGGATTTTTTGTAAAACTATTTAAAAATGCCAAGCCATTTCTATTAATATTTATTACTAATTTATCTAAATATTCTGGGTCAATTTTAGAATTTTCAAGTATTAAGCTTCTGAAACCAGAGTCATAGGCATATTTAATACCAGAGATTAATGTAGATGGTGATGTTAAAATAACATACGATTCAAGATCTTTATCTTTTATCTTAGTTTCCATTTTTAAACCAAAGTCATTAATGGTGTTATTTGTCAAAATAGTGTAAGTGTCAGTTGAGATGTTATATATGTAATTAACATTTAATGAGAATCTTTTTGCCAACATGTAATTAGTAATAATTTCTTCAAGTCCATTAACTGAATAATTTTTAATCAATGGAATAAGTTGGGCTTTAGCATATTCAAGGCCAAGTTTAGCCATACTAGTTCTAGTTTTTTCACTAAATTCATTAGAAGATGCAAAACCAATTACAGCATTAACAATGTTTCCATCATTAGCTAATTTTAAGGACGATGAAAAACGAGAATTATCCGATTTACCATTTTCAATTATATTAAATGAAAAATTATTCTTATTTATATCAAATTGCTGCAATGCTTTTATAGGTTTTAATTTTCCTCTGACAATATCTACTATATTATCCATTGCTTCTTTGTAAATTTTAGCTGATATATTATTTTTATAATAAAATGGTTCAGTCACTCCAATAAGTTTACCATTTAATTCATATAATTTTTCTACATGATGAATATTTTCACTATAACCAGGCTGATTTTTTATAAACTTAGGTACTAAATTTTTTATAATGTAATCAACATATTCTTTTGGATTATGAGAATAATCTACTTTTTCAATTTCAGTAATAAATTCGACTCGGTAGAATCCTTCTTCCCCCAGTGCACATGTAGATTTTATTTTAGCAGAATCTGAGCTATAAAGTTGTTTAGCATCCTTTTGAGTAAAAATATTTATGTTACTTGCATTAAACTCAAAGTGGAAATTATCATAATCTTTGTCAAGTAAAATAGCTCTGAAATTATACACTTGATTTGGAGAAGATACTATTATTCCTGTTTCAGGATCACCAATTTTAATATCATTACCACCAAAATATATTCGGATAAAATTATTTAAAGGATTGTAACCAAAATATATAACATCGCTTGTAGTTTTAAAGTTTTTTGATTTAGGAAAAATTGTTGCGTTTTTCAACGCGGCTCTAAATAAAAATCTTTGAATCTCAACATCTTCGGGATTTACATCTAATAAAAAACCATATTGTCCATTAGGATCTAAGTAATCACGTTTGACAATTATTTCAAATCTAAAAGCAAAAAATAGATAAGATAATATTATTATGGCAATAAATGAAGGTAGTACAACACGACGTCTAAACCTTAAATCATCTATTTGCGCTTGAGTTAATTCCATATATTCAAATAAAATGTATATCTTTTCTTAATTTTAATATTCCACACACATTTAATAAAACTAAAAGTCCACTTAATAAACCCATGATTATTATCACATTTGTTTGCGAGAAGTTACAAAAGAATATAAATGCAAAAATTGCATACATCAAGTATAAAATCTTGCCATATTTTGGGTATATAAATTGAGCGCATTTAGTGCCTGCAGCAAGATAAGCAATAATAGTAGTGTAACCCGCAAAAAATAAAAGCAGAGTCATAAAAAAATCACTGTAAGGAATATAATTAGATAATAATTGCGCAACAACATCGGATGGTTCGAAATGATTTAATCTATACCAAGAGCCAGTTACTCCAACCATAACATTAGTTAACACACATATTAATGTATCAGTAAATATTGCATATATAGAGAGTGTAGCTTGAACATGTGGTGTAGTAATTTTAGTTTCACTTTGCATTATTGAATCATAACCAATTCCAATATCACCTGAGTAAACTGATTTTGACACTCCAAGATATGCAGATAAAATCATGGTACTTCCAACAAATCCACCAATTGGAGCATGGCCAGTAAAAGCAGAAGTCAGAACTGTTTTAAAGAAAGAGGGTAACATTTCAGAATTGCAAATTATAACATATAGAGAAAAAATTATATAACCAGTCATAAAGACGGGCATAATAATTGAGCAAATATTTGCAAGCCTGCGAATGCCTCCAATTGAGGAATATATAACAATAACAAGAAAACAAAATATTATTGCATATCTGTTAAATTGAAAACTATGCTCAATTCTATCAACTATAATTAAAAAATTAGATATCTCAACACCATATAAACATAATAAAAAAGCAAAAATATATGCAAATATTTTAGGTTTGAATGCTTTTTGCAGGAAATACATAGGACCACCTGTGAAGCTTCCATCTGGATTCTGAATTCGATATTTAACTCCTAAATATATCTCAGAATATTTAAGCAACATTCCGCTTAAGGAAGCAAGAATTGTCCAAAATATACTTCCTGGTCCACCAATCATTATTGCTGTACATATGAAAACAATATTTCCAAGCCCAACCATGCCACCAACAGATGCAAAATAGAGCTTAAATGGATGAATTCCATTATTATCAATGATTCCAGCTTCAGTATAAACATTCGCGATATTTTGACGAAAATTAAATAAGGCTCTAAACTGCAAGCCTCGTGATATAATTGTTAGATATATACCAGAACCAGTGATTAGTGCCCAACCAATATAACTCCAATAAAAATTATCTAAATAAGCAATAACGCTAAAAACTGTATCCATAATATTTTTATATTATTAAATTATTTTTTTGGGCTTAAATATTGATTTTTTTAATAAATACAATACAAACATAACCACGAACCAGTACATAAATATTTGTCCTGTCTGAAGTAATTCTCCATTTTTATCAAAAATCTGCTTCACTAGTAAATAACTAGATGAAATTAGTGCAAGTGGTGCGATGATAAATACTGCAGGGCACTTAAATGGGCGCTCAATATGAGGTTGCTTAAAGCGAAACATCATCACAATAATTGTAATTACCATATAGTCAGCAAGTGCACCCATACTTGAAAGCTGAGCTAGTATGTTATAAGGTAATAAGCCACCCATTAAACTAAGTAATATAGTGAATATAATAATAGTTACATGTGGACTATCGTATTTATAATGTAGTTTTGCTAATGCTTTTGGAAGCATCCCATCTCGAGCAATAACATAAAATATTCTTGATTGACCATATATATTCATCATAATTACAGTAGTCATTCCCGCAATTGCACCAGCTGCAACCAAAGCAGAACCAACACTGCTACCGTTTTTTTTCAAAGCATATGCAAGTGGTTGTGCATTATTTAATTCGCCAAAAGGGGCTATGCCAGTTAAAATTGCCCCAACTACCACGTATACCACTGTCGATAAAAGCAGTGAACCGATGATTCCTATAGTTAGATCTCTTTTTGGGTTTTTACACTCCTCTGCAGCGCTAGCCAATGTGCCAAAGCCAGTAAAAGCAAAAAACAAAATAGATGAACCAAATAATACGTCATCAAAACCATAAGGAATGAAATTCTCCCAATTGGTAGCATCAAAATGTGGAGCAGCAAAAATAACAAAAATTAATATCGCTGCCATTTTAATAAATACGAGAATATTATTTAGTTTCTTACTTTCCTTAGTACCCAAAAATAGCATAAAACCAACAAATAATACAATTATCACAGCGGGAAGGTTTATAATACCACCTTGAGAAGGGCAATTAGCTAAATATTCGGGAAGTTGAATATTTGCTGATAATAACAAGCCTTGAACATAAGCCGACCAGCTACCCGCTACAGCAGCAGCAGCAAACCCTAGTTCAATTATCAATAAACTTCCAACAAGCCAAGCAAATACTTCGCCAAAAGCGACGTATGAATAAGTGTAAATACTGCCAGATGTAGGTAGCATCACAGCAAGCTCAGTGTAAGCAAGTGCAATAAATATACATGTAACACCAGCAATGGCGTACGATAAAGTAACAGCTGGTCCTGCGTAATTTGCAGCGACCAAGCCAGTTAAAGCAAATACACCAGTACCAACGATGGCACCAAGTCCAAGTAATATTAAGTCAAAACCTGATAATGTTTTATCTAAGCCACTGGTATTTCCTGAA
This sequence comes from Rickettsiales bacterium, assembly GCA_003963235.1. Classification (GTDB taxonomy): domain Bacteria; phylum Pseudomonadota; class Alphaproteobacteria; order Rickettsiales; family Rickettsiaceae; genus Megaera_A. The sequence goes on along the minus strand of RXKF01000077.1, from coordinate 11,207 downwards.
TCCTTGACGGATTGAAAAGTTTTTTTCTTAAAGAAACTCATTTATTATTACCTAATATTTTTAATTTAGTTTGTATTCTTGGTAGAGCTATTGATATTTTAATTACTCGATATTCCTTGTAATCCATCCGCCACCCAGCACCCTTGTGCCATCGTAAAAAACGCAAGCTTGACCTGGGGTGATTGATTTTTCTTTTTCTAAAAGAATAACTTCAATTTCACCATTTTCATTAACTGCCAATTTAGCATTGATACCATTATTAGTTGATCTGATTTTTACTGATACATCGAGTTGATCAGGGTTTTTATCTTTAGCCAACCAATTGACATCTTTCAAAGTAAATCTGGTTTTTATAAGATCAGATTCTGGACCAACATAAACCGTATTTGTCTCTGGGTCAATTTTTATTACGTATGCAGGCACGCCAAGTGCAAGACCTAAACCTTTTCTTTGGCCTATAGTATAATTAATTATTCCTTTATGCTCACCTAAATCATAACCATCAACATGAATAAATCTACCTGGAATATTGCTATTTGGACGAATTTTTGTTAATATATCTCGATAATTTCCGTCTGGGACGAAACAAATATCTTGGCTATCTGGCTTGTCTGCAACATTTAAGCCTAATTCTTTAGCAAAACGCCTAGTTTCTTCTTTGCTTTGAGCGCCTATTGGAAACATTAAATAATCAAGCTGTTCCTGAGTAGTGCCAAATAAAAAGTAACTTTGATCTTTATCTAAGCTAGCTCCTTTATGAAGCTGTGCAATATTATTTTTTATAATTTTTTGTACATAATGACCCGTAGCAAGTGCGTCAGCATTTAATTCTTTAGCCGCTTTGAGGAGGTCATTAAATTTAACTGATTGATTGCAGCGAACGCAGGGTAGTGGTGTTTCACCGCGAATATAACTATCGGCAAAATCATCTATAACTTGTTCTTTGAATTTACTTTCATAATCAAATATATAGTGAGGAAATCCCAAAGCATCTGCTACCATTTTAGCATCATAAATATCTTGACCTGCGCAGCAAGCTCCTTTTTTCTGCAACATTTGCCCATGATCATATAATTGAAGTGTAATACCAATGACATTATGCCCAGCTTTGTGCATCATTGCAGCAACCACTGAACTATCAACACCACCAGACATAGCTACTACAATAGTTTTTTTAGACATAATTTAGAAAAATAGTTAATATAAAGTTGGTAAATAATAATGAATTTTACAAAAAAATGCAACTATTCAATTCATCGTCTGTATATTTATAAATTAATAGTGAAATAAAGTTAATGTTATTGACATAAGCAATAAATTACTTTATTAAAAAAAAATAGAAATAAATTAACAAAAAATAAAAAGGTAAAAATATATGACTGATCATGAAGTAATTCAAAAAATATTACAAAATTGGGATATTAAAGAAATTTTGGCGAATTGGGATAGTTATGAAAATAACATAAAGAGTGACATATTAATAAAATGTATAGATGATAATAAGACTGATTATCTAAAAAAAATATTAGAAAAAGAAATACATATCAATAATATTAAGATTTGGGATCAATCAATCGCATCTCATGCAATAGTTTCTAGTAAAATTGAGTGTTTTGAAGCTATCTTCGCCGCAGGTGGTCGTTGTCAAATGGAAGAAATAAGCAACTTTTTTGGTGGTGAACGAGAGTATTTTTTTAAATTTATGTTCAAGCATAAAGACAAACTTTCTGAAGAAGAATTAAACCAATTATACGATTATGAAGGTGAGGTACCACAATGTTATTTTGCATATTTATATGAGAACAGAAAATCTCTAACTGAGGATAGAATTGTTAAGACATATGAAAAAAGATGGAAAATGATTACAAGCAAAGTATACAAAGAAAAATGGGAAAAAATTATTTCAGAAAATAATATTGAAGTTCTTAAAGACATTTTTGAAAAGAATCCAGGTTCATTTAGTGCCGAAGATCGTGTTTTCAATTTAAGTGAATCAATATTCAAAAATAAACCGGAGATACTTGAATTACTTTTACAAAATCAAGTCGATCCAAATGTATTCCTGTCTGATCAGTCTCCTTTAAAACTTGCTATGACAATGAAACATACGGAATGTGTTGACATTTTATTAAAATATGGCGCTTGTTTAACAGAAGATGAGATGGATAGTGATAGTGCTATTAGTGAAAATGTATTAGATAACAATGATTTCGTTAAAGAAACAAAAAAAGAAAATATAGAAGAAAGCAAATCATTAAGCTATTATTTAATAAATGATTTTAATAAAGCTAACAATGCAAAATCTTCTATGTTGCAACGCTTCATAAAAATGAATGAATTAAAAGCTGCAAATATTCTTGTTAGCAAAAATATTCTTTTAGATGAAGAACAGATAGCTGGATTGGATGAAGCGCAAAAACTAATATATAATGAATTAATTGATAATGCTCAAGCCCCTTTAGCTGGTGAAGTAGATTTATTAAATTTAGATATTGCTTAAAATAAATTGATGATATTTTAACATAAAGTTTAAAGCGTATTATTAGCCATTGATCCAATTATATAATTATAACTTGATTAATGGCTAATAATATTATAAAAATTGCAAGTTAGAAAATTATCAAAACTATATTATGAATTATAATATTACCAATTTAATTGCAGCAATCTTATTATCCGTAGCGATTGTTTTTGGATGGCAGCATTTCTTTGAAAAGCCACGTCTTCAAGCTCAGGTTGCAAATACCAAAGCTTATAATGAACAAATGAATTTACTAAAGAAAAATGTTCAAGAAGATGAAAAAATCAAATTTGTAGATAGAGCAGAAATTGTTAATTCTAATCAACGTATTCGAATTAATTCGAATGCTGTTTCTGGTTCAATACCATTAAAAGGCTTAAGGTTTGATGATCTAACCCTGTTAAGATATAAACAAGAATTAAATGAAAATAGTCCGCCAGTTGAATTATTTTCACCATCAAACACTAAAAATGCATATTTTGCAGAATTAGGCTGGCGTGGGAATGATGCCTCTATCAATTATCCAGATGTAAACACCGTATGGCATGCTGATAAAGAAGAATTAAGAGCGAATGAGACTGTAAATTTTACATGGACAAATCCACAGCAAGTTCAATTTATTGTGTCAATAACTCTTGATGATAATTATTTATTTACAATCAAACAATCAATTAAAAATAATTCAGGAAAACCAATTTCTGCTCAAACTTATGGACTGATTAATAGGTCATATGAACATAAACCAGATAACATGGTGAATATCCTGCATCAGGGAATGATTGGAGCGATAGCTGGGCAGCTTCAAGAATATTCCTATGATAAAATCAAAGATGCTAAAAAACATAGTTTTAACGGCGAAGTTAACTGGCTAGGTATTACTGACAAATACTGGCTTGCAGCAATGATTCCAGATAAATCAGAGCAATATAGTGCTAATTATAATTATGCTATAAAATCAGGAGTTGATAAATATCAGGCTGATTTCATAACGGGAGCTAAGTTAATTGAAGATGGTGGTAGCTTTGAGATTACTCATCATTTATTTGCTGGCGCTAAAAAGGTTGATTTGCTTGATAAATATGAGCAACAATATGCTATTAAGCTCTTTGATAGAGCAATTGATTTTGGTTGGTTTTATATTTTAACTAAGCCAATTTTTAATGCGATGAATTTTTTCTACAGCTATGTAGGAAATTTTGGCATCAGCATTATGATAGTAACAATTTTAATTAAATTAGTGATGTTCACGCTGGCTAATAAATCTTATCGCTCAATGAAAAAAATGAAGCAGTTGCAACCAGAAATGATGCGATTAAAGGAATTATATGCGGAAGACAAAGCTCGCTTAAATCAAGAAGTGATGGGTTTATATAAACGTGAAAAAGTTAATCCAATATCTGGCTGTCTGCCATTACTTGTGCAGATACCTGTATTTTTTTCGATATATAAAGTTTTATATGTGACAATAGAAATGCGCCATGCCCCATTCTTTGGGTGGATAAAAGATTTATCAGCGCCTGATCCAACGACCATATTTAATTTATTCGGTTTGCTACCATTTACGCCACCAAGCTTTATGATGATTGGCGTTTGGCCACTATTTATGGCGCTGACAATGTATTTCCAACAGAAAATGAGCCCACAGCCTGCTGATCCTGTGCAAGCACAAGTAATGAAGTTCATGCCGCTAATGTTCTTGTTTATGTTTAGTGGTTTTCCAGCTGGCTTATTGATTTACTGGTCATGGAATAATATTTTATCAATAGTGCAGCAATCATATATTAATAAATTGGATAAAAGCAGCTAAAAATATATTTTATTATTCAGGTATTAGTGAATGCAAATTAGCCCAAAAATTTTTAAGCTAGAGGCTCAGTTTATTGCGGGAGTGGCTAAGATCAATCAGTTTCCAAAACTGTTCTTGCCGCAATTTGCTTTTATGGGAAAATCGAATGTTGGCAAATCTAGTTTAATTAATAAAGTATGCAATAGAAAAAGTTTAGCTAGGGTTTCGCATACACCTGGTCGAACTCAGCAAATTAATTTTTTCTCAATTGCTAATAAGTTATTGCTTGCCGACTTGCCTGGTTATGGCTTTGCTAAAGTATCAGGTAACCAGAGAATAAACTGGGAAAAATTAATTATTCATTATCTAGAAAATAGCGATCGTTTAGTATTAGTTAATCTACTGATTGATGCAAGGCGTGGTATCAAGGAAAATGATATTCAATTAATGCATTTGCTAAAAAATAATGATAAAAATTTTCAAATTATTTTTACTAAAGCAGATAAAATTAAATCTAAGGAGCAATTTATCAAAGAGATGAATGCTCATCTGCTTTTAATAGGATTTGAATGTAATATTATACTCACTAGCAGCAGAAGCGGCGAGGGGGCTAAAGAGCTGCAAATTTCAATGTTGCAGCTCTTATAACAGTTATAAAAAGTTATTTTATTCCAATATAAATATCAAGAATTGTGTTTTCTGGATTATGGCTTCTTTCATCATATATTTCAAAATCAGCAACATATGTTCTTTCACCGCCTAATTCAGCTTTATTCATTTGCCAAATATTTTGCCACATGTTAATACATACATCAGGCATTTTACCAAGCTTGTTAGTGAATTTAGTATAACTTTGAGTGGGTATTATGATTTGCGTTAAACTTGGGTCGACATTTTTAAATGAAGTTACTTCTTCACCAATAAAATAGCTATAATCACCATTAAAATCACTTTCATATTCATAATAAACACAAAAATTCTTACCAGGATTTTTACGCTCATTGATAGTTCCAGGGATATTTTTTGTAAAATATTCTTGCACGGTCTTAGTAATCAGAGCTGTATCGGAATTACCTTCTGCTTTATTATTAGTTTTGGCTTTAGCTTTTATACCGACTAATTTTATTTCGTTTAATTGAGTAGTCAATTTTTGCATATAGTTTATTTACTGCTTTAGTTCGTTATAAGCTTACATTATATATTCAATATTTTATTTATATAAGGATTTTAGGGCCTGCTACATCTTTAATCAAGAACCTGCTCTTATTTGAATGATAATATTTTTGAGTTTATCAAGCGATATCAAGCCAGGTATGAATTTGCCATTAATAACACAAGATGGCGTTCCTTTAATTCCAATTTCTTTGGCAAACTCAAAATTTTTGCTAATTAATTGCTTAATGCCATAGCTGTTAATTTCATTTTCCACTATTGCGTAATCTATATTATATTTTGCTAGTATTGGTTTAACTTGCTCTTCATTGATAATTTTTAGTTTCATTAATTCGTTATGAATTGCTTGCAAAGATTCATTATTAATTCTTTGTACAGCTAAAATAACTTTGGCTGCATACATTGAGCTGTCGTCCAAAATTGGAATTGGTCTTAAGATAATTTTCACTCCACGATCAATTTGTAGAATTTCGTTTTCAATATCGCTAGCTTTTTTACAAAATGAACAATTATAATCATAAAATACCACCATAGTAATATCGCCATCAGGGTTTCCAATCATAGGTGGATTATCTTCACTTTCAATTTTTTGCTTATTTTCTTTTAAATATTCTGCAGCTTTTTGTATAGATTCATTATTTTTTTTGTTATGCAATCCTTCTAATGATTCAACAATTATTTCGGGATTATTTATAATATAATCTTTGATAATATTATTCACTTCTTCTTTAGATAGATTTTTTTCAGAATGTTGTTCTGTATTCGCATTATTTTTATTTAATGTAGTGGTTAAAATTTCTGGTTTATTCATCTCTTTATAAGAAAATAAAATCACTAAACTTAAGAAAGCTAATGCTAAAATTAAATTGAATATTTTTTGAATCATCTTTTTTTACTATTAAAATTATTAATCTATTTATTACTTTACTTATGCATTATTTGCAAAATAAAATTAATAATACTTCCTTAAATATATTCTGTTCTAGACCCATATATCACCAGTTTAAATTTAAAAAAATATTATCATTTAATCAAAATATCTTGAATAATTGAAAAAGATAAGTCAAATTACAACTAGACTTAACAAAATAAAACGAAGAAAATCTATGACAAATCTAGCAATTGTAACTGGTGGCACCAGAGGTATTGGTGGCGCCATCTCAATATATTTAAAAAAAGAAGGATATGAGGTGATAGCTAATTATAAAAGCGATAGCAATATTGCTAATAAATTCAGCGCTCAACATGGCATTAGAACCATGGCTTGGGATACATCTAAACTTAATGAATGCAAAAATGCAATTGAATCAATACAAAAAGAATTTAATACAAATATTTCAATCTTAATAAATAACGCAGGCATAACACGTGATAACATGCTGCATAAAACATCGCCCGAAAATTGGCATGAAGTGATTGATACTAATTTAAATTCATGCTTTAATATGACAAATTTAGTTATAAATCAAATGCGTCAGCAAAATTTTGGCAGAATTGTGAATATAAGTTCAGTTAATGCATTAATAGGTCAAGTCGGGCAAACCAACTACTCAGCTGCTAAAGCTGGAATTATTGGCTTTACCAAGGCTCTGGCTCGCGAATCTGCATCAAAAAATATTACTGTTAACTGCATAGCCCCAGGCTATATCGCAACTGACATGGTAAAGGATGTTCCAAGTAATGTGCTGGATCATATCATTTCTCAAATACCCGTTAAAAGATTAGGACAACCAGAGGAAATTGCCAGAGCTGTCTTGTTTTTAGTCAGTAAAGATTCTGGATTCATCACTGGGGAGACTTTATCTATTAATGGCGGACATAATATGGCTTAAATAATGAGTTTTAAAATAAATTTGCTTCCACAGAAGGTAATTAATCGCATGTTAGATACTAATGTGTTGGTTACTGATTGTCCGATAAGTATTGATCAGATGAGGCTAGTTGATCTTGAGCATTATAATTTTCAAGATCAACTACAACATGGACAAATTATAGTGAATGAAAAAATAGCAGAATCTACTTTGAATATTTTTAAAAATTTATTTGATCTTAAATTTCCTATTCACAGAGTGATACCAATACATGAATATGGTGGTGATGATAATTTATCAATGGCGGATAATAATAGCTCGTGTTTTAATTTTAGAAAAATTGAAGGAACAAACATCTTCTCGATGCATTCTTATGGCTTGGCTATCGATATAAATCCTATACAAAATCCATATATTGTAATTAAAGATGATCAAACAGTTGAAGTTCATCCTAAAGCTGCAGTCGAATTTTTGAATAGAAAAAATATCCGCCGAGGAATGGTTGAGTCCATTGTTGACGTGTTCAAAAATAATGGCATCATTGAGTGGGGGGGAAATTGGAATTCACCTATAGACTATCACCATTTTCAAGTGCCTAGGTCTCAATTAGATTCTTAATCTAGCTCCAGTAGAGGATAAGCTTTGCTGATTCAAAATTAGCGTTAATCTCAATTTACTCTATCTTCCATGATTACCAAACTTCCATTTATTCCAGTAATATTTTGATTTTTATTAAAGATATCCATTATATGTTTTTTTAAATTAGGTTCTAATTCGTATTCAGATCGAAGCACCATGTCAAAAGATTTTGGCTTTTGATTTTTTGTTTCAAATACTATGTTTCCGTCGATTTGCATTGGATTTTGAATAAATTTAATATCAACAATAAATTGCAAATGAAGATTACCATTACGTTTAATTTTAAATTGTTGTTTTTCAGGTTTGTTATTTATGTAAATTGGTATTAGAATTGTTTGCCAGTCAGCGTCAAAAACTTGATCATCTTCACTTTGAAGTAACCTTTTAATTTCTGAATATTCATGAATAATTTTTTTTACTTCGCTATTATTCATAAGTTTTATGATATTGTGGAATTCCAACACATTGCTGGCTTTATTTTCAATTGTTTCTTTTAATAATTCTATTTTTGAGGGTTTATCAGTATTTTCAATATTGTTTTTATCTTTAAAATTATAAGAATTTTGACTTTGCCTTCTTCGATTTAAATGATGGAAAATATTTACTGTTTTCATAATTTCATCAAAATTTGGCATATTATCAGCAATATCTTCAATTAAGTTTGTTATGTTTTGAAGTAAAACGTTTGCAATTGGTTTATTATTAAGATTTGTAATTGACAAAAATAATTTTTGACCAATTTGCATTTCTGTATTATCAGAGGTGACAATACCAAACTCTGTCTTAATTAGTTGACTACCATTTGTGTCGTTTCCACTAACGATACCAAGAAAATTATCTTTAGTGTGGTTTAAACTATTAGCGACTACTTTTAATGATATTGGTATATTTTTTGATGATGGAATTTCCATTTCTTCAAATATTTTATATAAAGTCGTTGTTTTATCCATTTTACTTAAATTTAAATATGAAATTATCCCTGTAATTTCCTCAGGAACCATGCTTAAATTTTGCTGATCTATTGGAAATAAATTAATCAGATCTGAAGCAATATTTTGCAATGGAAACATTTGGCCAAATAATTTGAGAATGATTGAATTATCTTGCTCGATCATTTCATTATTAATGCTCATAACATTGCCGCTAAGATTATTGCCTACATTACTTAATTTAATATTGACTATGTCACCACGCGATAGATTAAACTTATTATCAGTAATCATTCTACCATATACAGTGTTAAGAACGGTTTCTCCAGAAACGCTCTTTTTCACTACTGTAGCTATCATTTGTGCACCTGATTGCAACTGTAAAAAATTTTCTGAAAGGGTTTTGCCCACATTAGTTTTTATATCTAGAGAGCTTGTTAATAGTTTGGTATCTTTGATGTTATCCATAAATTATATTTAATTAACTAAAATAAAATGATACAAAACAAACATATTATCAGGTTTTCATTTATAGGTTTGTTTTTAAATATCATAGCAAATATCGTGCTATATAGATACTACATGATTGAAGAAGTAGTTTTAAAACAAGCTACTGATAACAATACCTATCTTGCGGATCTTTATAAAAAAGAAATATGGGACACTAATGAAGTCGCCATTTTAAAGCTTAATGACAACAAATATGACAATTTAATGATAGATAAAGATTTCATTACATATGCCAGAGAATCAATTGAGTTTTTTAAAAATACCTCTTGTAATGCTATAGTATACGATAAAAAAGGAAAAAAAATCCTCACTAGTGTTGAATCAAATGTTGTTCATTTTGATAAATATAATAGTTTTGATATTTATGGAGTAATTTTATTAAATTTGGATAAATATTTCCTGCGAGACTATATAATCGATAATCCAATTAACGAAGCTTATAAAGGTAAAGCATCTCATTCATTAATTACCAGATCAATTATAACTAATGAAAACGATGATCAGTATGAAAAATCATATATCAGTAGCTTTATTCCTATAATTAACACAAAAAATGGTGGCTATGTTATTGAAGGAGTCATTGAAATTACTACTGATATTACTGAGCAGTGGGATAATATCACTTACTTGGAGAAACGAATAGTAATTGCATTTTTAATCATTTTTTTCGTGTTTTTCATGATTGTTATGTATAACACAAACTATGCTCAAAGTATTATAAATAAACAATTTGAAACTAATAGAGCGCTTGAAGATGCAAAAACTAAAGCTGAAACGGAGAGTTTTGCTAAGACAGAATTTTTAGCTAATGTTAGTCATGAATTAAGAACTCCTTTAAATGCAATTATTGGCTTTTCAGAAATTATAATTGCTGAAACATATGGACCTATTGCAAATGCTCAATACAAAGAATACATTAGTGATATTAATAATTCAGGCAAGCATTTATTAAGCGTCATAAATGATATTTTGGATTTTTCTAAAGCATCAGCTGATAAATTAAAAGTTGAAAAAGTTGAGCTTGATTTAAATAAATTAGCTTCATCAAGTATGCGATTTGTGAAACCAAGAGCTGACAGCGCATCAATTAGCTTGATTGAAAATTTTCCCCTTGAGCATGTTGTTATTCAAGCTGATCCTAAAAGATTAAAGCAAGCATTGCTTAATTTATTATCTAATTCTGTGAAATTTACTCCCTCTGGCGGCTCAGTTACTTTATCTATTAAAAGGAATATTCCTAAAAAATTAGTATATATAGTTGTAACAGACACAGGAATTGGTATGGATGATAGTAATATACCAAAAGCATTATCAACATTTGGTCAGGTTGATAATAAATTAAGCAGAAAATATGAAGGTACAGGCCTTGGACTTCCTCTAACTAAAAAGCTTATTGAATTAATGGAAGGAAGTTTTAACTTGGAGAGCAAGCCAGGAAAAGGAACTAAAGTTACTATTACTTTTACTTGTGATAATAGTATCGAAATATAGGCATTGCTAAATAAGAGTTGTTATTAAATGTTTGTTAAAAAGGAAAGTAAGAGAATCAGTGATCATGGTGAAAGATTTGTTAACAGTGCCATATCTTTTAGTTCTTCTGTTAAACCTTGCAAGGTAGTGTCTGATCAAAGAATTAAAAGATTCTACAAGAGAGGTTTCCGCCTTTGTAGTTTGGTTTGTTTGAAATGATGTACTTTGAATATACTTCATGCTTGTCTGTACAAAGATAATTTATGTTGTATTTGCGCTCTAGTCTAAGAGCGATTGGCAAATACGAACTAAATTCTCGATTTTTTGTTACTTGGAAATCAATAACCTTGTTTCGGTCTCGGTCAATA
>RXKF01000079.1 GCA_003963235.1 Rickettsiales bacterium | reverse complement strand
TCCTGTGATATTTGATTGCATAATTTAAAAGCGTATCACCATTAGCTTCAGTCGCGTCAACATTAGCCCTGTGCTCGAGTAATATTTGCATCACCTTTAAAGCATCTTCATCTTTCAGTAATTTTATAGCTTTCATTAAAGGTGTTAAATATAAAACATTGTTATTATTAGTAGTGTTAACAGAACCATTTTTTTCTATTAACAACTCAAGCACTTCTGTATTTTCAGATACAGCATATGTTACCGTGGTCCAACCACTGTTATCAGCTATGTTAGGATCAGCTTTTTGATTTAACAATATCTTTACAATATCAATGTTGTTGAGATACACAGCACGAATTAGCGCAGTTGATCCTTCTCCTGCGCCATATAATATATTTGGATTAGCTTTTTTATTCAAAAGCAATTCAACCATTTGTAAATTTTGGGTTTCAACAGCATAACCTAATAATGTGCGTTCTACTTGTTTTAGATCACAAAACTTTAAATTTACATCTACGTTTTGATCAAGTAGTTCTTTAGCTTGAACTAAATTATTAGTGGCAACTGCTGTTATTAGCTGTTCTTTTAATATCACTGATTTAGGTTTAAATTCATGATTTAAAATTCTCAACTGATCTACAGTTATAGCATACTTACCTTTTCCCATGCTCCCCTCATGTTTTTATATTTTTAGTTATATTTTATATTTTGATATTTATCAAGCATCACCAAGAATCAAATGGCTAAAATAAATTGCACTTATAATATAACCAAACATTACTTAACGCTAATAATGGATAAGCTTTGCTTATCCATTACTGGGGTTACTTATATCCTCAAGTTTAAAAAAGTTAGCAAACTTCTAGCCACTTTTAGTTAAGTTGTCCTTTTCTTTATCAAATAACCGTATTTGAAATTCAATAAATTCTGAATATTCTGCAATTGTAGCCATTTTATTGGCTTTAATAAGTAATTCAGTATCTCGAGCAAGATCAGCAAAGAAAAAATCTGGCTCACCACTTTGCCTAGTACCTAAAATCTCGCCACCTCCACGAAGTTTCAGATCTTGCTCTGAAATATAAAATCCATCATTACTTTGCCTCATAATTTCTAACCTTTGTTTACCAATCGCAGATAACATCTTTGGATTATAAATTAATATGCAATGAGATTGTATGCTTCCTCTACCTACTCTTCCTCTAAGTTGATGCAGCTGAGCTAAGCCAAATCTTTCTGCATTTTCAATAATAATCAATGATGCATCGGGCACATCAATTCCAACTTCAATCACGGTGGTTGCAACTAAAATTTTAAAGTCACCATTTTTAAATTGCTCCATAATTAAATCTTTATCATTAGCCTTGAGTTTACCATGCACTATCCCTACTTGATCTGGAAATAATTTATTTAACTGGGTAAATACATTATGGACATCTGCGCATGTATACTCCTCATTAATTTCAACTATTTTATCACTTTGATCAACTCGCGGGCAAACCCAATATATCTTTTCTCCAAGATCTATTTTCTTTTGTAATGAATGTATAATTTGCTCTTTTTTAGTGAGTGAAATAACGCTAGTTATAATTGGGATTCTATTTTTTGGTTTCTCATTAACAATTGAAATATCCATATCACCAAACATAGTTAAGCACAAGCTTCGTGGTATTGGTGTCGCGGTCATTACTAACACATCTGGATGCAGACCTTTTTTGATTAATTCCATCCGTTGCTCTACACCAAACCGATGTTGCTCATCGATGACAATATAACCCAAATTTTTAAAAACAACATTTTCTTGAAATAATGCATGAGTGCCAATTACAATATCAATTTCGCCATCTTCGATTTGCTTTTTAATAATTTTACGCTCTTTTATAGAAGTTTTTCCCGTAAGAATTGTAACTTTAAAAATAGTATTAGCAAGTGCCTGCTTAAAAAACTGAAAATGTTGCACACTTAATAAATCAGTTGGCGCCATTAAAACGCTTTGCGCACCACTATAGGCAACATTAAGAATTGTTATCAATGCTACCAGAGTCTTGCCCGAACCTACATCACCTTGCAGGAGACGCATCATTTGCTTATCTGAAGCCTGATCTATTTCAATTTGTTTGATGGCAGAGTGCTGAGCGTTAGTTAGAGTAAAACCCAACTCATTTAATATTTGCTCCGAAAGATCATGCGCATGCATAAAGCTTCTGCCTATAGTTTCCTGCTCTTTTCTTTTAAGCCTCGATAGTGCCACTTGGTTGGCAAAAAGCTCTTTAGCTGCTAGCATAATATTCGTCTCAATTAAGGCGCATTCAACTGAATTTGCATTTGGAGACTGACCTACTAAATGTAAACGTTTAATTTCATGTATAAGCGAAATAATATAAGATTGTTGATTATAAAATATATTAGGGGCTTGTGATACACTGCTCCCAAAAGCAATTCTAGCATTAATTGATACTTCAACAGCTTTAATTGCACTCAAGATATAATCATATAATTGTTTATTAATTAAGCCATAAGTCAAATGATAAATTGGTTCAACTGGAACGCATAAAGATTTTTTAAATAAAAATTCTGGATGAGAAATTTGAAAACTCCCATCGAAATATTGAACTTTTCCAGCTATAGTACATTTTGTACCAATTTTAAGTTTATTAAAAATAAAAGGTGGTATTTTATTAAAAAAGATAAGAGTTAAATAACCAGTTTCATTAGACACCAAAATTTTCACTGGTGATCTTGCTGAACTTGGACGCTCAATCTCCTCAATTTTTACTTCAATTTGAATTAATGTATTATGTTTTAATTTTGGAATATCCGAGGAAGTGTCACTAATATTATAGCTGTAAGGTTTGTAGAATAATAAATCACGAATGTTGTAAATATTCAATCTCTTTAACGCTTTTTCTGCAGCTTCTTTCATTGGAATAATTGAATTTACACTTTGAAAGAAAATATTATACATTGCTTAATTTCGAAATTTATCAATAAGTATTGTTGAGCTTGCCCTTAAATCTAAATCAAAAACAATAGTCTCATTAATGATTTTTTTAATCTGATCATATTTATCATTTAGATATCCAGGAGTTTGTATTTTAAATTGAGCAAGAAGTTTTTGTTCATGTTCTGATAATTCATTATTAATTCCAGAAGATTTTTTGCATAATCTAACAATTAATCTTTCAATATTAGAGGCAAATTCTTGCCATAAATCTCGATCCTTAGAAGCAAATTCAGCAATGAATTTTAGCTTTTCATTAATTGCAGTGTTATTAAGAAGAGGAATTATATATTGTTCTTTAACAGAATCATTTTGCTTAACTTGATGATGCACATTAATTTTTGCGCATCTTGAATGAATCGTGGGAAGTATATTACTTGCATGCTCGGATAATAGAAAAATATATGTGTTTTTAGGTGTGTCTTCCAAAATTTTTAAACATGAATTTGCTGCATTAATATTCATCTGATCAGCGCCATATATTACTGCAATTTTTTTTCCACTAATCACTGATGTTTTATAAAGAAATTTTTGCATATCTCTGATTTGATCAACAGAAATATTCTTAACTTTATTATCAATTTTTTTAATGCAAATATAATCAGCTTCAATATTACCCTTCAATAATTGATTTTGAATAAACTCATTTAATTGAGCAAAGCTTTTTTCTATATCATCCGTATTAATCAGATAACTATTATGTAATTTATCAATATTATAATGATTTGATAAAGTTTCTATTATCATATCTCAAGTCTTTTCAAAACTTCTTCAATGCCAATAATTTCCATGATTTCAAATACGCTTGGTGAATTTATTCTACCAGTTATTAAAGCCCTGATATATTGCATTAAATTACCCAAGCCTAAATTATTATTAGCAGCTATAATTTTTAAAGTATTTTGAATATTTTCTTTATTAAAATCCGATAGCTCCTTTAGTGCATTTTTTGTTTCGTTAATTAAATTGACAGGACAATTTGCAATTATTTCGGCTACTTCATCATGTAAAATAAATTCTTGATCCACAATAAAAATATTACTAAGCTCAACTAAATCATGAATAAGCTCAGCTCGAGGTTTCATTGCATCAATGCCTCTTATAATATTATCCTGAGATTTAGCATCGATATTTTTATTTAAATTTTCAAAAATTATTTCAGCTAATTTCTCATTATCCATCAAGCGCAAATAATGAGCATTCATATGTTTCATTTTATTAAAATCAATACGAGCTGGTGACTTGCCCATACCTTTTATGTCAAACCACTCAACAGCTTGCTTCCTAGATATAATTTCATCATTTCCATGTGCCCAACCAAGACGTAGTAAATAATTATTTATAGCCTCTGGCAAATAACCCATATCTTTATATGCAGCTGCAGAAAGTGCTCCATGACGCTTGGATAATTTAGCACCGTCCGTGCCATGAATTAGCGGAATATGCACCATTTTAGGCACGTCCCAGCCCATTGCTTTATATATTAGTTGCTGCCGTGAAGCATTATTCAAATGATCATCTCCTCTGATAATGTGAGTGATACCCATATCGTGATCATCCACAACAACAGCTAGCATATAAGTTGGAGTATTATCACTCTTGAGTAGCACCATATCATCAAGATGCGAATTTTGAACTGTAACTTTTCCCTGCAACAAATCATCTACAACCATTTCACCTGTGCGTGGGGCTTTGATTCTAATTACTGGCTTTTGATCTGTTGGATAAGCGCTTGCATCCTTATCTCGCCATGGAGAATTGAAAATAAAATGCTCACCTGCGTTTTGCGCTTTTTCTCTAAGAATTGCTATTTCTTCTTGAGTTGAGAAACAATAATAGGCCTCTCCCCTTTTAATTAATTCATGAGCTATTTCTCTATGTCGATCATATCTTTGCGATTGGTAAATAACCTCTCCATCGTAATCTATACCTAGCCATTTAAGTGAATCCAAGATCGCTTCTTTTGCTTCTTCAGTTGAGCGTAATGCATCAGTATCTTCAATTCGAAGCAGAAATTTACCATTATTATGTTTAGCAAATAGGTAATTAAATAAAGCAGTGCGCGCACCACCAATGTGCAAATAGCCAGTTGGTGATGGAGCAAATCTTGTTATTACAGTCATTTATATATTTATCATTAAGTTTATATACATAAATATAGCATAGTAAATTTTTATTGATAATAAAAAAAAATTCCATTTAATTGGACGTTCCAAATGGATTATAATATTTGCAGGAATATCAATAGAAATAAAAGTTGCAACATTATTTTACGATCTCTGGCATCCAAATTTTACCTAAAACCTCATGCCAAATGTTTGCAATAGCTGGTATAGTATATGAATGGTTTTTCAAAAGTTCAATCTTGATCATAGCGACATTTTCAAGCTTCAAACTCAATTTCACAAATACTAGAAATAATTAAAGCTGCAACTAAATATGGATCAGCATTAGCTCCCGGTCTTCTATCTTCAATATAGCCATAGCCTTTAATTGCTACTGGGCGTGGTATTCTAATTGAACTTCCTCTATCTGCATCGCCAGCTGAAAATTGATCTATTGAAGAAGTTTCAAACCTACCCGTTAAACGCTCTTCCAAGCGATCACCATAATTTCTTATGTGTTTTGCATGATTTTTCTCAAGCATTTTAATTGAATATTCAATTGCATCACGACCTTTTTGTGGATCTCTTGAATCTTTTGTTGAGAAATTAGTATGCATTCCCGCACCATTCCAATCGCCTTTTACTGGCTTATTATCATGGGATATATGAATATTATGCTCCTCACTTAACCTATGCATTATCCATCTTGCAATCCAAGTGTGATCGGCAATATTCAAAGCACTTGCGTCTTCGTTATCGCCACCCCTATAACCAATTTGATATTCCCATTGTCCTGGCATTACTTCCGCATTCATTCCATAATACATTAATCCCGCGTCAAGACAGGCAACGCGGTGAGCATTAGCAAGCTCACGACCGAAAATTTGCTCGCTTCCTACGCCGCAATAATAAGGTCCCTGCTTACCTGGAAAGCCATGTTCTGGCCAACCAAGAGGAATATTACGCCTAAACATAGTGTATTCTTGCTCAAAGCCAAACCAGCAATCAATTTTATCGCCGCCCTTTTCTAGTATTTTTCTCAATTTTGCTCGAACATTAGATTCATGGATAGTTCCATCAGGATTTAAAACTTCACATAAAACCAAGTAATCTCCTCCATCCATAAGTGGATCAATTACAAAATTTACTGGTTTTAATAAACAATCTGAATCAGATCCATGAGCTTGCTCTGTAGAAGATCCATCAAAACTCCATTCTGGAAAGTCATTTATATCAAATTCATCAGGTAAATTTACAATTCTTGTTTTAGAACGAATTTTACTAGTTGGTTTAGTTCCATCAAGCCATATATATTCTACTGTGTACATTAAGTTCGTATTATCATTCATATATTATTATCTTCAAAATTATTTATTTTTATTATTTACATATTCCCTAGCCATTTCGACTAATTTACGGTAATTGAGTTTACCTGTAGCCAAAATAGGTATTTCTGGAATTGATATTATTATTTTTGGCACATACATTTCTGATAATTGCTTTAATTGACAGCTTTTTGTAATAGCATCACGCTGCATATTATTATTTGTTGTAAATAATAATATTTGTTCGCCCTTAGTTTCATCCTCAATACTAACAGCTGCATGCATAGACTCTTTATCAATGTTAGTAACAAGATCTTCAACTGCAGCAAGAGAGATCATTTCTCCCGCAACTTTTGCAAATCTTTTCTCGCGCCCCAATATTGTAATAAAGCCATCATTATCAACAGAAACGATATCACCTGTGTCGTACCAACCATTTCCTAATTTTTCAATATATGGCGGTATGATTACACCAGGATTATCAGACATAATATATCCTTGCATAATATTTGGTCCTTTAACACATAATCTACCACCCTGCTCTATGCCATCAACTGGCTGTAGATGATATTCAATTTTAGGAATTAACCTTCCAACACTACCAGGTTTATCGTGCATTGGCGTATTAAACGCAATAACTGGAGCTGCTTCAGTCACCCCATAGCCCTCAAAAATTCTAATACCGAACTTATTAAACCATGTTTGACGCGTTTTTTCTTTGAGTTTTTCAGCTCCAGCTACCACATATCTTAATGAGTAAAAATCATATGGATGAGCATATGCCGCATAGCCAGAAAGGAAAGTATCAGCGCTGAACATAATAGTTGCTCCAATATCATAAATTATTTCTGGAATAATACGATAATGAAGTGGCGACGGATAAAAGAATGTTCTCACCCCATTAAGACACATAAGTAATGTTGCCGTGAGTCCAAATGTATGAAATATAGGCAATGCATTAAAAGCACAATCGTAAGGATTAAAATCGATCCTTGCTAAAATTTGGCATCGATTTGCTTGAATATTACGATGAGACAAAGCAACAGCCTTTGGTTTTCCTTCTGTCCCAGATGTAAATAATATAACTGCAGTATCCAGATCATTACTATTGTGACATATTTTTTTATAGTAACTATTAGAAAAAATAGACGCTATTAAACATTTAATTTTTAAGAAAATCGAAACTTGTTTTCTTAAATTTTCTAGGTAAATTAACTTAATTCCCGCTTCTTTTAATGCAGAAATTAAATTGTGTAATTCTGCTTTTTCAATGAATTTTTTTGAAGTATAAATTGTTTTAATTTGAGCAGTATTACACGCAGATATTATATTACCAGGACCAGCTGTGAAATTAATCATCGCAGGAATACGACCCGATGCTTGAACACCAAAGAATGTAATAATACTTCCAACCATGTTTGGCAGCATTAAGCCTACTCTTTTACAAGTCGGAGAATTTTTAGCAATTAAATTTGCCATTATGAATGCTTTTAATATAACCCCTTTATAAGTAGTAGAATTATTATCAATATCTTGCATTATAAAGGTTTTTTTGCCATGAATATTGGCAGCATTAATCAAAGACTGAAATATTGTTTCTTGATAGTTTGAACTCTCAAAAATCATCTCACTCATAATATTATATAATTCTTGCCCAATAAATTTTCTCCTTTGCCTATTATCAAGATGCGCTGGAGGGTTAACCTTAACTGGTGGCAACATTGTAATAGTAATTTTACGCCTTAATGCAAACCTACCTCTCATTAATTTTCGAACTTTTGCAAAGATAGTATATTGCGTTCCATCTACTCTAATTGGGAGGATCGTAGCATCAGCTTTATCAGCAATCATTCCAGGTCCTTCGTACACTTTCATTAATGAACCTGTAGCGCTTGTTCTACCTTCAGGAAAAATTGCAATTTTTTTATCACGCCTTACTTCTTCAATTAAGCTTTTAACTGCCATTGGATTATTGGGCTCAATTGGATATGTTTTTACAATTTTTAAAAATGGTCTAACCCACCATTCTTTTGCAACAGTCATATTTATTGCAAATTGAATATTATCTGGTACATAACTACCAATCAATGCAGGATCTAGGTAAGATAAATGATTAGCAACAATCACTGTTCTTTTGCCTGCTTTTTTATAATTTTCAATTCCTCTGACTTCAATATTATAAAAAAGAGTAAAAAAGCATTTAAATATCATCTTCCATACACGTCTTGGAATAATGTGAGAATTAGGAATTAATTGATAAATATATATAGCAATTACCATATTTAATAAGCTAACAACCAATATTACCGACGGTATAGAAAAATCCATATAAAACAATAAAGATAATATGGCGGTTGAGCCTGCCATAAAAAATGAGTTTATCAGATTGTTAGTAGCAATTATTCTACTTCTATATATAGGAGAGCTGAAATATTGCATAACAGCAAATAAAGGTACAACATATAACCCCCCAATCGCTGCAAGTAAAAATAGATCAACTAAAATACGCCAATAATGTTTTTTCTGCAAAAATTGCCAAACAGTTTTTAATTGCTCAGGTTCATAGCTGCTTGCTGCAATCTTACTGGCAAAATATAAATCTGCACCGAAAACACTTATTCCCAGCGCCGCAAGAAAAACATATTTGGTAGTAATTTTATTAGCAAAAATTTTATTACACCAAAATGAACCAACACCAACTCCAATAGAAAAAGTTGCTAGAAATAAATTAGCTACATTTTCATCAGCTTTTAAAATATCCCGAGTTAGGGAAGGAATTTGCGCCATTATTGCAGCGCCTATAAACCAAAACCAAGAAATCCCTAAAATTGCCAAATATACCTGCTTTTTTGACGAGGCATACTTAACCATCTTGATATTTTCTTTGATCAAATTAAATTTTATTTTTATTTGATCATTAGAGTTATTTGATTTAGGCATATAAAAAGCCGAAATAAATCCAATAATTGCTATAGAAAATATTAATATAAGAATCAAATTATTATTGAAATTATAAAATCCACCGAGCATGGTACCAAATAAAATTGATAAAAATGTGCCTGCTTCAATGTAACCATTGGCTCCTAAAAGCTCATCTTTATGCATTTGATCTGGTAATACACTATATTTAATTGGACCAAAAAAAGTTGAATGAATGCCCATCAACGCTAAGCAAAAAAACAAAACAGGTAAGCTTGTTATATAAAATCCATACGCGGATAATAAAATAATACCAATCTCAGCCGCTTTAATTATTTTTACAATTACAGTTCTCTCATATCGATCGGCTACTTGACCCGCTAAACTTGCAAATAATACAAATGGTAAAATAAAAATAATATTAGCTAGCATAATCAATAGATATACTGGCGTATCTAGATCATTGGCTAATTTAAACGTAATAAGAATGATTAAAGCATTTTTTAAAATACTATCATTAAGACAACCACAAAACTGCACCAAAAAAATTGGTAAAAAACGCTTATCTTTAAATAGGTATAGTTGATTTGACGCCATTTAATTCTCCAGCAAATAATGGGGGATATTATGCAATTTGATTAATTATGTCAAATATTCTCTGTTTTAAAATATAAATAATATATTTAGTGTAAATATATTATTTATATTAAAGATATTATCTTTGGATTTTTAATAAAAGATTTTAATAGTTTTCATTAAAATTTTCATTGTAGTTTTTTATATATTTTTTTAATTCTTGGGCTTTTGACTCTCTGACCAACTTATAATACTCGTTCCAAAAAACATCAATATATGTTCTGATATCCATCAATTCATATTGCGCATCTTTTGTAACACTACCTAGCACTATTTCATCATCGGGTAATGTTAAAACCTGCGCTTCATTTTTAATAAACTCAATCTGCTCTGGGTCATTTTCTAAGGGTTTTTTATTTTTTACTAATTCTTTAGCAGAAATTTGAGTAATATTTTTTAATTTATCTTTATTAGATTTCAAATCTGTTTTGTATTGCAAGAGCTTTGAATCATAATCTTTTGACTCTGTTTCACTTGCATAAGTTGGCACTAATGATCCAGTTGAATCTTTATTTTGGTTAGTAACAACATCTGGATTTGATGGTACAGAATTTTTAGTTTCAATTGTGGAGGTAATATTAGGTACTGCACTTTTTGGTTGATTATTTTGATCAGAAACAATTTTTGAATCAATAGAACTAGTATTTGAAATAATTTCAGAAGTTTTATTGGCTTTATTGTCGGCTGCATCTAAGGTTGGTACTTGAACTGCATCGGAGGCAATCTCTTTTTTTGGCTCATTAATTGAAGCACTATTTGAACTAACTTTAGAAGTTTGACCTTCTTTGTTATCAATTTCATCTAAAGTTGGTACATGTAATTGATCTATTTCTTCAGTCTTAGTTATAGTACTTGCTTCTTTGTTATCAGCATTCCCTACATTTAAATCTTTAGAGCTTTCTGGTTCTTTAACATTCTTTTTAACATCGACCTCATCGTCAAAACCTTCAGGCAGTTTTAGATCATTAATAACATTTTTTTTATCATCAGGACTAGCTATTTTATTTTCAGAGCTTTTATCATCTTGAGGGGGTAAACTTATATTATTATCTGGCTGCATATTTTCTTTATTAGCCATATTTTTGGGGTCATTAAGTGGTAAATTTTGTGTAAATTCTTGGGTTTTTGATGAATCATTTTCTAAATTCATTTCAAAAGAAAGAGTATTTTGGTCAAGGTCTCTGCTTGTATCCATAGTTGGAGAAATAACTTCAGTTTTATTTAACTCTTTGCTTTCAATATTTCCAAAACCAAAAAAATTCTTAACTTTCTGCCAAAAAGATATTTCCTGATCACTCAATGTATTTTCAACTTCTATAGAAGGCAGTTCTGGAAGTTTTATTTCCTCATCTGCAAAAGAATTAGAACACATTACAAAAAATATTAAAGCACCAATTATTTTCTTTTTCATTTTTTTTTCATTAATTACTTTGGAATAATTTTTTTAATTTCTTCAGAGATAATTTTTTCAACCATATTAGATAAATTATTATTTAACCAGTCCTTAATTAAGGGACGCATTAAGTCATTAACAATCAATGTCATTGACTGATATTTATCATTATATTCTTGTTTAAAGGCAGTAATGATTTTATTAATTTCTTCTTGTGCGTGGCTTCTTACTTTGTCAGAAATTAAGCACTCACTAAGATCTTTGTCCTGAATAATACTTGTAAGCTCTAAAACATTTTCAACACCAGTTTGCTTATTTGCAGAAGAAACAGCTGGTTCAACTTCAGACTGCACAGCTCTATTATTGTGATTATCAATTAGGTTTTTTACTGATTTAATAATATCTTCAATTTTTTCTTCACCTGCATTATTATGAGTCACTTAAATCCCCACAATTTTTAATTTAACTTTTTTAAATTCTGTTTCAGGCTCAAAATATTTAACATCAAGTTTCATAGTTTTAGCAGTAAGCGTTCCGACTAAAGACTTAATTTTATATGCTGAAATAACTAATCCTTTATTTGCATCAACTCTAGCTTCACGAGCTTTGTATAACCTCTCTTCGGCAACCAATACATCAATAATTGTTTTTGATCCTAGTATTTCCTCTTGTTTCATTCCTTCATATGCAACTTCTGCTGAGATAACTGCCTGCTCAGAGGCTTGAATTCTAAATTTAGATGCTTCATATTCTGACCAATAAGCTTTACATTTTGATTGTATTTCTTTTAAGGTATTATCAAAATTTATAACTGATTTTTTAGTTTTATATTTCGCACTTCTTATTTTAGAATATTCAGCTCCACCTTTACTTAATATAGGCACTGTCATTGACAAAGTAGTGCTAACTGATCTATTATTAATAATTTGAGCACCCGTTTGTTCTGGTTTATTCTCAGTCTCCCCTCCCTCAATTCTTAAGCTGACTTGAGGCAACAAATCCCCCTTAGCGGAATTTTCTCCAGATTTTGCAGCTGAAATTTTATGTCTGGCGCCATCAACCAAGGGATTAGATTGAGATGCAATATCCATCAACGAATCAAGGGTTTTTGGTAAATCATTAGGCACCTCTGGCATTTCAATATTCATTGGTTCTACACCAAATGTCTTAAAAAAATTCGCCTTAGCTGATTCAAATTCTGCATATGCAATGGCTTGATTAGCTTCAGCCGTGGCTAATCTTTCTCTAGTAGCTGCAATTTCTGTTTCGGTGGACTCACCCAAATTAAGCTTTTCTTGCATTGCTTCAAGCTGTGTTGTATTAGATTTAACACTTACTTTTGAGATATAGAATTTTTCTCTTGCAGTCACACAATCAAGATATACAGCTATTTCTTTTAAAAACGCTTCTTGCTCTTTAGCATAATAATCACCTCTAGAAGCGCGAAAAGAAGATTGCGCCGCTTTTAAAGCAGCAACAGAACTAAAACCATTAAATATTGGCTGTTCAAGCGAAATAGATTTATTAAATCTTTCTGTTTCAGTTGCTGGCCTATTCAGGTTAACGTTCTTACTTTTATTTTTAAGTCTATTATTACTAGCATTAGCTGTTGCAGAAATTCTCGGCATAAAAGAAGATAACGCTTCCGGAAATTTTTCAATTTCATCTAAAAAATCATTCTTAATGTTTTTTATTTCTTCATTATTTTCATAACCAGCTTCCAGAGCTTGCTTTAAGTTTATTGCAGAGGCAGTTAAAGATGATAGACTGCTTGAGCATACTAATATATTTAACATTAAAAAAGTTTTATTCATATTACATTATGTTATGTTGATTTTATAATAGAACATATATTATTACAGCTATCTGATTTTAGCAAAATAAAATAGCAAAAATATACAATTTTTTTTAAAAAAATTTAAACTATTGATAATCATGACAAAACAATAATTAAAAAAAGATTTTTTTGGGGTCAATTCTTGCCACACAATTAATATAATCTTTTGAAATTTATTTTGTGTAGAGATTGACTTAATATACAAAACAATAAATTTATATTACTCTATTAATGTTAAATTAATTATGAGATAAATAATGAAATCATTACACGAAAATTTCACTCAAGCAAGTGATAAAGAAAAAATTGAATTTATAATTCAAAATGCCAAACATATTAGTAATTTCCTAAAAAAACCAGTTGCTGAATTAAAAACTGAAGAATTAAGCGATGTAGTGCAATTAGCGCAAGCAGAATCATCCGCAACAAAAGTTGTAAATAATTTAAGTAAAAACTTACAAGATTTTATTAGCAATTATGGATCAGGCATTGATATTGATCCTAAGATTTTAAAACCCGAACAGATAAATAAAGTAGATGAAATTTATAAAAATACGATAATTAAATCGGTCATAGACATTATTGAGTCGCTTAATAATAAAGATAATATTTCAATGGAAAATGATTCACTGAATTTTCAAAAGGCAATGAACCAAACTTCTTCGATATTTAATGGTGTTGACCAATTTAAAAATCAAGTAAATGAAATTTATCCAGATTTAACGAACACAATTTTAACAATAGCTGCTCCTGCACTTGCATGTTTACTTGGTCCTCACGCTCCAATACTTGCAGCTGCGGTATTACTAGCTCCAATTGCGATTTCTATTACAAAATTATTGATTGAAAATATTGATTTTAAATCAATATTTGATAAATTTTTTAAAACCATTGATAAATTACGAGGAAATGAAAAATTAAATGAAATATATCAAGCCGGTGAAAAAGTTGTAGAAATAGCTCAAGTTTTGGATACCTCAGTTAGTGCTGTCAGTAAATTTAATTGTACCAAAGAAGGCGCTAAAGAAATGTTAGCAGAAATGGAAAAAAATCCAAAAATAAAAGAAGTGATGACTAATGTAGCAAATTTTGCAGATCAATTTATCAGCTCTTCAAAATCTGGTCTTAAAACTAATATTGATGCATTAGTTGCTGAAACCGTGGTAAAATTTAAAGAAGCAGGACTAAGTTCTGAGAATTTAGAAAAAATTAAATCCACTTATTCCAAACATGTAGGAATCGCTAAAAATAAAATCGATGATACTTTTCAGCAAGGAAGTAAAATATTGAATAAAATATCAGGTGTAATCCAAGTTGCTGAAGAGCTTTCAAAACCAGAAAAAATGATTGGTAATTTAGCAAAAGCTGCTGGGATTGATCAAAAAGCATTAAACATCATAACTAAAAATTTTGCTGAAGTAATGAATAATAATTTTGCTGCAAAAGCTAATGGTAATTTTAATCCTAAAAATAAAAATGATATATCTGCTCAGGCAAGTCAAATTAGCACAGCGCTTAAAAATCCATCAATTCAAAATTTTGCAAAAAAACAACTTGGCTTTAATAATGCATCAAAAATTTTGTTAGAAAATATATCAAAACAAAGCATATCACAAGCCATGGTGGTGAGAGGAAAGTAATTATAATATCATTTACTATATATGTGAAGCTTTTAGTAAATTGCTTCACATATATTAGTTACTGCTGTTTCAAATCGATTATATAAATTCGATGTTGACTATAATAGTTGGTGTTTTATTAATTTCTTGCTTGATTACTCTCTTAAGTGTTTTTTTAATGCAAGCTTCCAATTGATCAGTGCTTACGGTATTTTTAATTTGACCGCGTTGCTGCGCTAGAGCATCTATAATTTGTTGTTTAATTTCATTAATCAAGCCATCATCTTCAACATCATCAAGTAATCCTGGCATTGATAACATAGGACTGCAAATCAATTTTTGTTTTTTATCCATAACAACAGAAACTACAGCAATACCTGAATCACGCATACGCCTACGCATTTTAAATATTTGCGAATCTTCTGGCAACAAGTAATTACCATCAACTGCCAGATATCCATTCTTGACTTTATGAATGATGCTAGAATTTCCTTTCTCTAGTAACACTAAACTACCATTTTCAACCTCGATAGCCTGCCCTATTCCGTTTGCCCTTGCAAGTTTTGCATGCTCATGAATATGAACTGGTTCACCATGTACTGGAATACATATTTGTGGGCGCACTAATTCATACATTTTCTTAAGTTCTTCGATTGCTGGATGCCCTGATACATGAACAAAATGATCTCGCTCAGTAATAACTTCAACATTTTTTTTGACAAACACATTAAATAACTTGAAAATCTTTTTCTCGTTACCAGGAATGATCTTTGATGAAAAAATTACAGTATCTTTAGGAGCAAGCGAAATTGAATGATGAGTTCCATCAGCCATTTTTGATGTTGCAGCTAATGGCTCTCCTTGGCAACCAGTTGCAATTACTAGCAAATCTTCTCTTTTATATTTGCTGATTGACCTTTCATCTATAATTGGCTGTATATTACCTAAATAACCACTTTCTCTTGCTGCTGCAAATATTCTATGTAAACTTCTGCCTGTTAAACATACTTTTCTACCAGCTTGCTCACCTGCGTGAATGAGGGTGTCTAATCTAGCTAAGTTAGAAGCAAAAGTAGTGACGACAACCATTTTAGGACAGCTCTTAATAATGTCGACTAAACTATCTCTAACATCTCCCTCAGATCCAGATATACCTTTATTAAAGACATTAGTAGAGTCACAAACTAAAGCTAGAACACCTTCATCACCGCATTTTTTTAAAGCAATTTCATCAGATGCTTCTCCAACAATTGGTCTTGGATCAAACTTCCAATCACCTGTATGTAGGACGTTTCCCGCTTCAGTTCTAATCATCAGCGCATGCATTTCAGGAGCGGAATGCGTTAAGCCAATCATTTCAATTGAAAACGGCCCTAAGTCAAATTTTTTCTTTGGATCGATTTCAATAATTTTAATTTCACTTGAGAAACTATATTCAGATAATTTTGTTTTTAAAAAACATTTTGTAAATTTTGTTGTATATATTGGACATTCAAGTTCATTCCAAAGATATTGAATTGCACCTAAATGATCTTCATGTGCATGAGTAAGAATTATACCTAATAGATCTTTTTTATATTGTTCTATAAAACTTAAATCTGCAACCAGCATGTCAACGCCAGGTAAATGATCATCAGCAAAACCACTGCCGCAATCAATCATTATCCATTTACCTTTATATTGATAAAGGTTAACATTAATGCCAATTTCATTTGAACCACCAAGTGGAAGGAATAATAATTTATCTTTGTAAACTTTAAGGTTGATCGACATTTATTTTGCTATATTATAATAATTTAAAACAAGGAATTATAACCTATTCTTTAAATCTAGTCTATGATTAATAACCAACTAGTAAATATAAGTTTAATTATATTTTGCTTCTTATCTTTTTTACTTATATATAATCAGAATATTGATATCATTATCTCATCATTATTTTACTCAAAAAATGTTGGTTTTATATATAAAGATAATTTTTTTGTAAAAAAATTATATTACTCGATCCCTATTTTAACTAAAATATTAGTTGTGACATGCTTGTGCTCCATCGCGTATTTATATTTAAAAACTAAAAATTTAAAAATTATATTATCTTCTGGTTTTTTTTTCTTATTAATTACAGCTTCCTTAGGTCCAGGATTAATAGTAAATTTTATTTTAAAGGAAAATATGGGCAGAGCGCGACCAAGAGAAATTATAGAGTTTGATGGAAGTAAACTATATACAGGCGCTGGCATTATCTCTGATCAATGTCAAAGTAATTGCTCTTTTTCATCTGGTCATGCTGCAATGGGTTTTTATTTTACCGCTATTTCATATATTTTTAGACGTAAATTTACTAAAATCTTTTTAAGTAGTATGTTGTTTGGTATGTTAGTTGGGTTATCTAGAATTATTATGGGAGGGCATTTTACCAGTGATGTAGTTATATCTGGATTTATTGTTCTTATTATAAATCATTTAATTTATGTATTATGGGAAAATTACAGATTAAAAATATAGCTTTAATTGCCAATACAATGTCAGAAGCTCAATTTGTTACCAATATATTGCCAAAAACAATTAAACAAACAAAGCCAGAAAAAGCTGATTTAATTATTGTTGTTGGTGGTGATGGCAGCATGTTACACGCGCTACATAAATATATGCATTTAAATATTCCATTTTATGGAATCAATGCTGGAAGCATTGGTTTTATGATGAATAATTTTCATTCTGATAGCTTTTTTGAAAGTTTAGAAACCTCGAAAATCACTAATTTATACCCTTTGGAAATGACAGCAGAAGATGTTGAAGGGAACATCTCAACTGCTCTTGCCATTAATGAAGTTTCAATTTTCAGACAAACTAATCAAGCAGCTAAATTTAAAATATTTGTAGATAATATCGAAAGAATGCAACTATCAGCAGATGGCGCATTAGTTTCAACTCCAGCTGGCAGCAGCGCCTATAATCTTTCAGCTGGTGGGTCAATAGTGCCACTAACGTCGAAAATTTTATGTTTGACACCATTCTGTCCATTTCGTCCACGTCGTTGGGGAGGCGCCCTACTTCCTGTTAACGTAGAAATTACATTCTTAATCATGGAAAACGAAAAACGCCCTGTTAATGCAGTGGCTGATTTTTATGAATTTCGTAATGTGATTTCAGTTTCTGTGAAATCCACAGACAAACAAGTTATCAAACTGCTATTTGACAAACATCATACTTTTGAAGATCGAGTAATTAAAGAACAATTTAGCTCTTAAAACACTAAAATTACACACTCAATTACTATTTTTTATATTATTAGTAAATAATTTGATTATTAATTAATAATTAACTTTTTTACTTTAATCTAATAATATAAATATTAGTAGGTAAATATATGGAAAATTCAAGTGATGAAAACTTAGTTTACAATTTAAGTCAATGGTCTGATGAAGAAAAATCATTGTTAGAAAAACTGTTTAATATAAATAATTTCAACGATAACCCTTATTATTATCACAATGAACACATGGAAGTTAAAGCCATTATTAATAAATTAACTTTAGGATTAGACCTTTTAAATGCAGTGCGTAAGGATGAAGTTCGTGAGGATAACTATTCGGGAGTTGAAACAATAATTAATGAGTGCAAAGAGTTATCAATTGATATCAGCACAATATCTTATGGCATAAATTTTGGCATTGATGAAATGAAATCTTGTCCTGATACCTCGCCAGATATTATATTCTTTAATTATAGTAATAATAAAAAAATATATCTTTCAATCTATCCTACTCATAAGTTTATTGAAGTGCATGACATTTTAACTCATAAAGAAACTATTTCAACCACAGGAAATGTTTTATGTTGTGCAATAAAATATTCAGGCCTAAACACTATTAAAAAAATTTTAGATTCTGGTGTAAGCATAGACTCTAAGTTATATTCATATGGTGAAGCTTGTCATAATGTTGCTAGTTTAGCCATTGTTATTAATCGCTTTGATGTGCTAAAACTTCTAGTAGATGATTATGATGCTAATGTGACTGATTTAATTACATTTGATGACAAATCACATAATCCACTGATGTGTGCTGCTTATTATAAATCAGAAGACATGATTAGATATTTAGTTGAGGAAAAAGAAGTCGATATTAATGCTAAAAACGCAATGCAACAAACTGCTTTATTTTATGCAGCGAAGTCACAATCTTTAGATATAATAAAATTATTTATAACTTTAGGAGCAGATCCTAAATGCGTGGATGAGAATAAGAACACATTACTAAATCACTTTTTACTAGATTGGAATACCGCCTCTTCAAATAAAGAAGAAAGTAATACAATTTTTGAAATTGTTAGTTACTTGGTTCATGATTTAAAAATTAATGTTAACATACTTAATTCATCTGGTAAACATGCGTTATTTTATGCCGTTGAAAAAAACCTACTTAGAATAGTTCAGTATTTAATTGAAAATAACGCTGTAACTGAGTGCAAAAATAGTGACGACGAAACACTTCTTATGGTCGCGGCTAAGCATACTCATTTAGGTCACATTGCGGGAATTGGCGAGGAATTAATAAGTGCAAACTGTAATGTGAATGAAATAATTCGCAAAGAAGACTCGTTGACCAATGGTTATAACGCGTTAACATTTGCTTTAGAGAGTTACTTACCTAATATTACTTTTATTAAATTATTAATTAATAGTGGAATTAAAATAGTTCTACCACCTCATCTTTCGTTAAAAGATTTTGATAAAGATATTCAATTGTTAATAATTGAGGATATTAAAAAAGATCTAGATCAATCAGTTAGCGACCACCTAAAAAGTGATGAATCTAGTGATGACATAATTGCATCATCTAGTGATGAAGAACTTAATAGTAACTTTATTAACATGGTATTGCTTGGTGAGTGATTATTTTTAAGAGAATAGTTATTTTATGATAAATTTACTTGTATAATTTCAATAATAAATAATATTTTTATTATCTCTTAACTATTTTATTTTAATTATGCGCATAAGTAGGGAATAATAAAATTATATTAATTATTTAAGGATTTAAAAATGACTAAAACTAAGGGAACCACAGAGCAGCAAGATCTACAGGATGTGTTTGATAAAGCTGATGCAAAAGGAAAATTGGAACTATTAATACCGTTAATTAAAACAGGTTTTCCAAATATGTTAGCCCAAAATGCAAAAGCTTCTGATAATGTAATAGAAAATTTAAAACTATCTCATAAAATTGAGACAAAAATTACAGAATTTTTGAAATATCCTCAAATATACCTCACTACCGATGATAATAAAAAATCCATAGAATTAATCGGAAAATTAAACAAACAAATAGCAACTGGAATAGTCAAAGAACATGAAAAAGATATAAAACAACATGAACAAAATACAAATGCACAATTATCAGAATTAATTGTCACCGTTAAAAGAGATTTTCCAGATGCGTTCCCCAAAGAGGCAAAAGTTTCTGAAAATGTAAGTGAAAATTTAAAAATATCTACAGAGATTGGGGATAAATGCAATATGTTAAATGTTTCTTCGTCAAATAAATCTGATGAAAAAAAGATCTTGAATGCCATGAATACAGCTAATGAAATAACGAATGAATACAAGTTACTTCAGTCTATTAATACAAATCAAGAAAAAGATCGATCAATGAAAGCGGTTGAAGATATTAATAAAGTAATAACCGAGCTTGAAAAGACTACAAATGCAAAATTATCAGCATTAATTAAAGCGGTTAATAACAAGTTTCCTAATTCTATTAAAGCAGAAGCTTCTGATAACATAAAAGACAATTTAAAAATATGTCAAGAAATTGAAAAACAACTTAATAAAGTTGATAAGAAATCTCCTATTAAAGAAGAAAACAAAAAATTAATGAATGAATATAAGATACTTCTTAAAACTATTGAGCCGCAAAAAGAAAAAGATCAATCAGTTAAAAAGGCAAAATCAATGGGTCAGAGAATTAAAGCAGCTCCTAATAAAATCATAAACAAAGCTAGAAAAACAGTTAATAATATATTAGGTAGATAATTGAGATTAAGGCTATTATAGTCGGGTAACAGAAGAGATGTTGCCATTTCTTCCGTCCCCTAAGAACCGTACTTGACAGTTTCCCGTCATACGGCTCAAGCCTCTTAGAACCCCA
>RXKF01000069.1 GCA_003963235.1 Rickettsiales bacterium | reverse complement strand
AATTTCAAACGAATTAGTTTTGTTAATAAGGTAGATAAAACCAAATAAAATCATGTTTCCACTAAGGAAGTGCGTGAGAAAGTATTTTTTAGCACTTGAAGAGCTTTCACTTTTATTTCCTATAAATATGATAATGCTTGAGAATATCATCATTAGCTCAAGGCTAATAATTATGGAAATATAATCTGCCGCTAAAATACAAGCTATTGAAGATGCGCCATAGCAAGTTCCATAGATAATTTCTAGCTTTTTGTTTTTTGCAAGTGCAAATAGGTTTGCCAGAAATAATACTGCATTGAAAATATCACAAATATAAATATTACTGTGCGATTTCTCATGTATTAAGCTTATATGTTGGATGGATATATAAAATTTCTCAGGAGAATAATTTAATAGTAAACAGCTTAAAAAGGGTGCAAGTAGTGCAATTAATTTAAAAATTTTATCATACTTAAAAAATAGTATTAAACTAATTGCTGATAAAAATAATATTAATGATGGGTGAGAAATTATAATAAAATATTCCATTAAATAAATACCAAAAATTTATTTAAAAATTGTTTTAAAAAGACAAAGCCAATAACCCCAGATGCGCAGATGTAAACACTGATCATCATCATAGGTGGTAACGTGTTCTCACTAAAATTATTTTGTTCGATCATATTTTTTTCAAAGCTGGCGTAAATATTGCCAATTATTCTAATAACATATATGGCTGAAAATAAAGAGCTAGTTAAAATAGTGATAAATACTAAAAAATTATCATGTTCAAATGCTGCCATCAAAATATAGAATTTACTAATAAATCCAGCAAGTGGTGGAATACCAATCAATGATAAACCCGCAATAACTATAAGTAAGCTATTTTTAGGCATAGATTTTTTAATATTAATTAGCTCACCAATATGATAAGCGCCACTTATACTATAAATATTGCCAGCAGCGTAGAAAAACAAAATTTTGGTAAATGAGTGTGATACCATATGCATTATTGCAGCAATCAAACCTTTTGGTGTTAACATAAAAGCGCTTAACAGACATAGGTTAAGTTGATTAATTGTCGAATAAGCCAATATAGATTTAATTTCTGTAAAACGAATCGCCTGAATTGAACTATATATTATAGATATAATAGGGATTAGAATTAGCCAATTATAATCTCCAAATAATGTTTTTAAATAAGAAAGGCCAAAAACATAAATCATGATTTTAAAAATGCAAAATAATCCAGCTTTAACAACAACAACAGCATGAAGAAGAGCGCTAACGGGGTAGGACGCTACCATTGCTGCAGGTAGCCAACCATGAAGTGGGTAGAGAGCTGCTTTGGCAAAGCCAAAAATCATTATGATAAAAAGTGCAATTGCATATTTATCATCTAAATAACCAGAAATATAGCCACCATGAATAAAATCAACATGACCTGCAATATTATAAATATATAAAACCGATGGCAGGAAAAAAACTAAACTACTTATCATCAAAATCTTTAGATAGGTAATTAAACCGCGTGTATTTTTTTCACTTGATACATGAATTATTAGAGGAATAGTTAGTATTGTTAGAAGTTCATAGCAAATAAACATAGTAAATAAATTTGCTGATAAAGCAATTAAACTACCCATTAAAATGCAGCAATTCATAAAGAACAAAAATCTACTGCTGTGAATGTAATGATTTATTTCAAGAAATTTAATAGTATATAAAAGGGCAGGGGGCCATAAAATTGCAAGCAAATTTAAGAACACTATTCCTAAAGCTTCTAAATGAAATGCAATAATCAATTTATCTATAGTAATTAAAATATAAGTCGATTCGATGCCATTTAAAAATAGATAGTCTAAAATTAATACGTTAATCAGGAAAAATAAACTGATTGATAATAATAAGAAGCTTCGAATTATAGTATTATTTTTATTGATAAAAGGCGTGAGTAAATTTAACGATCCAATTAGTATTGGTATTATGACTAAAATATTTGTACTAGAAAATTGCATTACTTAAACCAAATTCATTAAATCAGAATTTATAAAATTCCTAGTTTTTACAGTTAATTCACTAAAGTCATTTATATAAATCAAGGACATTATTTGTGCTATAATAATTACAATTAACCCACTTAAATTTGAATTTATTTCAACGGATTCATTTTTATTGTTATTGAAAAATATAGCTTTAGCAATTTTTAAATGATAGAGCATACTAAGCACTGTTCCTGCAAGAACAATAAAAAATTCAACTATCATTTTTTGCTCAATTAATAAACTAAAAAATTGTACTTTAAATATAAACATGGATGTAATAGGTAGTCCTGAACTAAATATTAAAGCAAGGGCAATTAAAATTTTGAATAAAGAACTTTTTTTAATACAGGCAAAATTGTCAAATGATAAATTATTTGTTTTACTGTCTAAGTGAGCAACAATTATAAATAAAGCAATTTTGTTTATTGCATCAAATATTAATAATTGAAATAAAATTGCTTGTGCATGGCTAATAGTAATTAACAAAAATATATAACCAACTTGGGAATTAGTTGAATAAATTACTACTTCTCGGATATTTCTTGCTCTGATGGCTAATACACTACAGATAATGATAGTAAATAATGCAATTGGTCTTAGAATATCAGAAATATTTGCTTGAATTATTTGATTATCAATTGTGAAATGATAAAAACGAATAATTAAATATACACCAAAAATACTTGAGATTGCTGCAAGATATGTCAATATAATTGGTGCAACCACAGAATAAGCTCGCCTCATCCAAAAATGCATTGGAAAAAAAGCCATCTTTAAAATAACTCCACTTAAGAAGAATGTAATTGCTGTAATTGATATTTTTGATAGACCAAAAATCTTTAATATATTTGCAACATCAGTAATGTTTAGGCTGCCAGTAAGCCCATATAAAAAACCAATGGCAATTAAAATCATTGTTGCTCCGATTGTTCCTATAATGAGGTAATCAAACGCACCAATTAGAGCAAAAGATGATTTTCCTTGCGAGATAATTACGTATGTTGCTAGTGATGATATTTCTATAAATACATAAATATTAAATAAATCATTCGTGCTAATTACTCCTAAATAGCCAGCGTGGGCAAATAACAAGAGAGAATAGAAAATATATTGTTTTTGCTCATCAATATATTTTAAAACAGTATTATTAATAAGTTCTTTGCCAAAAATTAAGAAAAATAATAAAATGCCATTAAAAAATATAATAATTGGCTGATTCAAAATATCTATTCTATATTCAATACCAACAGGCGCTTGCCAGCCACCAAAATTATAAGAAATAGGATCAGAATTGACGTAATTTATTCCAAAAATAGATAAAACAAAGGCAAAAAAAATGAATATTGTAGAAATCCACCACGCCAATTTTTTATTAAAACTTAAAGCAGCAATAATTGCTCCAAAAAAAGGGAGAAGAACCTGCAGAGCGGGAAGATGTTTTAATATAAATAGTTGCAAATTATTCTCCATTATATATTTGGTTGATCTCGCTTTCTGACGCTGTGTTATAGGTTCGTTTTATTTGTAATGTTAAAGCAAGCCCAACAGCCATAGTAGCAAAACCGACAACAATTGCTGTTAACATTAAAATATGTGGCAAAGGGCTAGAGAATTGATAAGGACAAAAGGCGGTATTTGCACAAATATCGATTGGCAAAATTCCGCCCTTAACTTTACCAAGTGCAATATAAAATATTAAAACTGAGCTTTGAAACACGCCAAGTCCCATGATTTTACGAATATAATTATCACTGGTAAGCATGATGAATAAGCCAGTACATAAAACTATTATTGCAGATATATAAATCCAATTATGCATTATTCCTCTTTTAATAAAATATATATAAGACTCATAACTGAAGATACGGTCAATCCAACACCAACTTCAATCAAAAATATTCCAATATGTTGACCTATTATTATATTTACGTGAAAAACATTATAATTTAAATAATTATTATCATATATTAGAGAGACAAAGCCTGTTCCCGCATAAAGTAACACTCCTAAAATACTACATAATTTTAAATATTTGATGGAAAACTTTTGTTCAAAAAATTTTTTATCAAATATTAGCTCATAACCAATAACAGCGCTTGCAAAAATTACCCCCGCTTGAAACCCACCTCCTGGAGAGACTTCGCCATTAAGCTGAATATATATAGAATATAAGACTATGAAAGGTAAAATAAATGATATTATTAACCTTAATACTGAAAATTCTTTTAACATTTATGCTTTCCTTCTCGATGTAATTACCAACACAGCAAGACCTGCAATTAATATAACAGTTGTTTCTCCTAAAGTATCAAAACCACGATAACTGGCAAGAATTGCAGCTGTAAAAGATGGGATGGCGATATCATTTTTAGTATTTTGAATGTAATAGTTTGTTAAATGATCTTGTACTGGTGATGAAGATGAGCCAAACTCAGAAAAATCTAAGCTTACCCAAGCTAATATTGAAATAAATATTATGCATAATATACTAGCTGTAATAATTCTTATTTTAGAACAAGAATTATATTCTTGACCTGTAATTTTAATTATATTAAGCATAACACAGCTAGATAAGGCAGCACCGAGTGAGGTTTCAGTCATAGCTACATCTGGGGCATCCATCAGTAAATAACAAATACTTATAATTAAGCTAAAAATCGATGTTATAATCAATGATTCAATTAAATTTTTGCTTATTATTAATTTATAACACGCAAATATCAGTATTATCATGGTTATAAACAATAAAATTTCATTTAATATAGAATCCATTTTAAAAGATGTTAAGAAAAATTCTGACATAATTATTTTAATTTTCCTTCATTATCAATTTTAAATAATATTGATGCTCTGGCTAAAGCAAAAGTAGATACAGGATTTAAAATCCAAATTAATATGGCAATAAATATTAGTTTAAAAGATGAAGCATAATCATTTTGTATAAAACTAAGTCCTATAAAACAAATTGGTACGCCACAACATTCAATCACGCCACCTGCATGGAGTTTTGAGTAGAAATCTTTAAAGCGATATAACGCAATAATTCCTGATAGAATAAAAAACATGCCAATTAATATTAAAGTAAAACCTAGGTAAGTCATTCAAGCTCCTCAAGTCACATCTGATTAACTATATATTTACAGCAAAACTATTGATCTCTCAAGTAGTATAATAATATTTAAATATTTATTTTTTTTTACTACTTAGCGCGAGTGTTTTCATAAGATATATAATGTGACAAGTTTTAATAATTATCGGAGTTAATTATGCATACAGGTTGGATAAGTCCAGAATTTATTATTAAATCAAGCAAAATAGATCATACAATCATTTCAGGATATGCCAGTGTTTTTGGAATAGCTGACAGCCAAAATGATATTATTAATAAAGGTGCTTTTAAAAATGCTGAAAATCATAAAATAAAATTACTATGGCAACATGACGTGACCAAACCAATAGGCATCATAACATTGCTTGAAGAGGACGAGTATGGATTAAAAATTGAAGCTGAAATTAATAATAGAGTAACAAATGGTAAGGAAGCTACAGAGTTAATTAAGCAAAGAGCTGTTTGTGGACTTAGTGTAGGTTTTACTATCAATGAATCTGACTACGATAAAAAAGGCGCAAGAGTTATCAAAGAAGCAAATTTAATGGAAGTTAGTATTGTCACTTTTCCTGCAAATAATGAAGCAAGAATAAATTGCATTAAGCGCCATGATAATAGAGATGATTCTAATAAAGCAAATCAAATAAAAGAACTAGAAATCCTTATCAATAAATTAGAAAAATATTAATTATGCAAGATCAACAAATAAATATACTCACCGAGCGCGTAAATAAATTTTTATCTCGTGAATCAAATGTTAGTAAAAAAATTAATAATATAGAAGAGAGGATTAATAAAATGAATAATTATTTTACTCCAAATAAACTTGAAAATATTGTAGATATTGAACAAAAATCAGCATTTAATAATTTTATTCGCAGGGGCATAGTAAATGATCTTATTACAAAATCACTTAGTGGCAAAGCTGATGAAGCGGGTGTTTTAATAACGCCTACACTTCACAATAGAATTATATCTGAAATGAAAGCGCGCTCGCCAATGAGACAATTAGCATCAATAGAATCAATTTCAACCAGAGCACTTGATGTTATTATTGAAAATGGTAATTTTACTAGCGGTTGGGTCGGTGAGGATGAAGAGCGCCGAGAGACTGATACTTCAGCATTAGTCAAAAAAACAATTCAGGCTCATGAATTATACGCCCATCCTAAAGCTACTCAAAGTCTTATTGATGATTCTGAGATAAATATTGAAAATTGGTTAGTAGAAAGACTAGTCGACAGTTTTACAAAGATGGAAAATGACGCTTTTATAAATGGTGATGGTAACAATAAACCATTTGGCTTGTTGCGTAACAATAAAATACAAGAAATTGGATTAAAAAAACAAATTAATGCAAAAATGTTGCTTGAGTTAATCAATGCACTCGATGAGGGGTATCTTGCAAACGCAAGTTTTTTAATGAATAGAAATACTTTATCAACAATACAATCTCTAACGGATGATACAGGTAGATTTATTTGGCAACAATCATTAACTGATTCATTCAAACAAACTATATTTGGTATACCTGTTGTTATTAGCTCTCATATGCCTGATATAGATGACGATAAGTTAGCAATTGCTATTGGTGATTTTAAATCTGCTTATAAAATTGTTGATAGGATGGGAATCAATTTGTTAAGAGATCCATATACTGACAAGCCTTTTGTTAGGTTCTATGCAGTCAAAAGGGTCGGAGGGGATGTAGTGAATATAAATGCAGTTAAATTTGCTAAATTTAGTTAATTATTTTTTTATTCTGCCATGCTTAATAATATGCATGGCAGTTATTTTAATATAACTATGAGCACCTGTATGACAATATATTATAACATAGCTGAAACTTTTTTTGATGATTTATTATTCACTTTGGAAGAATTAAAAAATTATTTAAGAGTTTCTTGTGATTATGATGATCAATTAATTATAAATTTAAGTAGAACTGCAATTGCTGATGCTGAAAACACAATCGGTATAAGCCTTCATTCAAAGAAAATAATTGCAAATATAATATGCAGTAAAAACATTCAAAAATTACGATATCCGAAAATTAAAGAAATTATTTCAGTTCAAGTAATTACTCAAGGTAAGAAAATAGACATCACTAATTCCTATGGATTTTTTGAATCAACAAGTAATCAACTATATTTAAATGCAGAATATAAAGATCAAAATATTGAAGTTGAATATATTTCTTCATATGGAAATAAAGAAATACCATATCCAATAAAGCAAGGAGTATTGATGCATATTGCTTTGATGTATGAGTTATCTGAAAATAATTTGCAAATGAACACTCAAATTAAAGATTTATATTTACCCTATCGCATTTTAAAAATTTAAAAAATATAACTATGAAAAACAGCATAAAATCGCGCTTGATTCATAAAATACATTTTTTAACTAATAATGAATTTTCTGAAATTAAAACAGCTAATTGGCAAAATACAATTGAAGTTTTTGCAGAAGTGCAGCCAGTTTGTGATAATAGATTTATATCTTTGGAAAATATGCAATTTGGTACTGTTATTACTGAAGAATATTTCCTATTTACTGTTCGTTTTATCAAAGAAATTAATAAAGATATGCGTATTGATTTTTATGGCAAAATATATGAGATAAAACGAATTATTAATGAAAATCAGCGTAATAAAATATTAAAAATTATAGCTCTTGAAATTTAATTATATAAAAAAATGTCCTTAAGCTTTGTCCATGACTTTCAAAATAAAATTTATTCATCATTAACATTAGATTCAGAACTAATGAATATAGTGAAAAAAATATATATAGGAACAATTCAAGATGGAAAAACTCCTTTTTTACTTATTAATATTGTTAAAGCAGATGATTTATCGATTCATAAAATTGCATTATATTCAGTTGAATTTCAAATTTTGGCATTTGCAAAAGATACCAATCATAGCTTGTTAGTAACCTTATCTGATTTAATTATCAAAAACCTCGCTAACATGAATTTCTTGTTTGATGATTATGCTATTGAAGGAATTAAAGCTAATAATATAAGCTTTGATAAAGCTAAAGATCTAGTTTTAAATAGACTAGTTATTAATTATAAATCTTTTATTAGAAGAGGGGTTTAATGACGAATTTTCACAATGTGAATCTACCTTCTTTTTTAGAAATTTTTGCTTGTGGTGTTTCTGAATTCTCGACATCTTATGCTTCTACTAAATCTGGTAGAGAGATTCGTTCATCTGATGTTATAATACCACGTAAAAAGTATATTTTAAGAAATTGTAGGCTTTCTGAAGGGCAATTTGAATTATTTAATAGTTTTTATATTGCAAGAGCAGGTAGGAGATACTCTTTTTTATTAAAAGATTATTTTGACTATAAAGTAGAAAAACAATTAATTGCCATTGGTGATGGAGTAACGGATCAATTTCAATTGAGTAAAACATATTTTGATTCAATATCTTCTCACATAAGAAATATCAGAAAACCTAAACTAAATACAATTTTAATATGGATTGATCAGGAGCAGCAGAGTATTAAAGAACTAGATGAAAGTTTAGGAAGAGTGACTTTAGACACTCCTCCTCCTGAGCATAGCCAAATAATAGCAAGTTTTGAATTTAATGTTGTAGTTCGTTTTAATAATGATAGTTTTGAGTATAGTTTTAATGATGATGGAACCATTAGTCTTGATAATATTGAAATGATTGAGGTAATTGAATGACTAATTTAATATATTTATTTGATGTAATTTTAACTAACGGCAAAATATTTTTCTTCACTTCATCATCGCAATATCAATTTTTTGAAGAAAATACATATGTTCCACAATCAGGATTGAATTTTAATATAGGTGAATTTAATGATTCAGCTGAAAATTCAGCTATTATATATGGAATATTTGAAACTAATGGTATTTGTAAAAATGATAATCTATCAGGTGCTAAAATTAAAATCAAATATTTATATGCTAATAATGCACATCTTATTGGCAATTTCATTGTTACAAAATTTTTTAGTCATGATCTTGAGTTTGAGCTTAAATGTGAAACAGAATGTATAAAATATAATCAAGCATTACTACAAATGTTTAGTAAAACTTGTCGAGCTAATTTTGGTGACGATAGATGCAAAATTCGATTAGAGGATGTGTCAATACAAAGTCAAATTATTGAAGTAAATAATAATATAATTACTTGTGATTTTAGAGATATTGAAGATGGATATTTCAAAAATGGTAAATTGATTATTAATGACGCTCAAAATACTGCTCATGAGTATAATATTATTTCTCATTTTAGAAATAATATTGAGACAAATATCACCTCCACTTCCTTCATTTTTTCAAAACAGATTGTTACTTTAATCCCCGGCTGTGATAAAAATTATAGAACTTGTTGCTATTCTTTTCATAATGCAGTAAATTTCAGAGGGGAACCGGTAATACCGGAATTTAATATTATTGAGAATTAACAACTGGGGCATAACAATGTTTAGCCATTTTTTATCAGGCTTTTTAAGTGTTTTTAAATTGGGAATTATCTCAACTAAACATATAGATACTGTCGATAGTTCTGAAGATTTTACTCAAGTTAATGAAGATCTCAATAATTCATTTAAAAAATTAAAAAGTGAATATGAAGGATAGTAAAAAATTTTTTTATAATAATCGCCTTAATAAAGGATATAGTAAAATATATAATAATAATCAGACAGATTTAAATATAGCTAGAAAAAAATATCAATCCATGTTGCCTCCAATTGATATGATGGAAGAATATGAAGAACTATATCCAGGGACGTTGGATAAACTATTAGATATGGCGCAAAAAGAGCAAAATCATAGACATTCTTTAAACCTACTAGAAATTAAAAATCATGCAAAAGCCACTGCTCTTGGCAGAATATATGCTTTAGTATTTATCTCAATTGTAGTTATGAGTAGCATAAGCTTGGCGCTTCTAGGATTTATATTATTGGCTGCTTTTTTGATAACAGTTTCATTTATATCAATAACAATTATCTCTTATTATCATTCCAATAAACTACAAAAAAATAGTAAATTTCAAAAATTTACTAACAAAGTTCATCCTCAGGTTAAAAAACCCTTTAAGAAATAAAATTTTAAATTAATTGTCATTTTAAGCATTTATTAATTGTATTATTAATAAATGCTAATTTATCTTACATAATATACAAACCTATGGTAGATAAAGTTATA
This sequence comes from Rickettsiales bacterium, assembly GCA_003963235.1. Classification (GTDB taxonomy): domain Bacteria; phylum Pseudomonadota; class Alphaproteobacteria; order Rickettsiales; family Rickettsiaceae; genus Megaera_A. The sequence continues at coordinate 10,833 of RXKF01000069.1, read as the reverse complement.
ATTTTTTTAATGAGCTTTAAACTTTATTATACTGATATTCTGTGTTTATCAAAAAAAAGTTAATTTTATCTGTTTTTTCTGCTTAACAATAAATAAAAATAAACTATATTCATTTTTAAGTTACCTCGTGGTAACAGAAAAAATTTTAAATCAATTAATATATATAATTATTAGGTAAAAAAATATGAGCAACCACGGAGTCATTAAATTTCAGGCGCCATTTGAAAAAATGAAAGATTATGATTTTGGTCCAGAAGTTAGATTATTTAAATCAATAATTTTACAAGCAATTATTGATGCATCCAACACATCAAGTATACCTAAAGCTAAAAAAATTGAATTAGAAGCCAAAAATTGGATTTTTGGTAATAGTGAGTATTTTCAAGATATTTGTTATAAGGCAAATGTTCATCCAGAACATGTTATAAAAACTGCAATAAAAGTTATCAGATTAAATCATTATAATAATACATGGATAGGCTTTAGCATAAATAATAAGCTACTAAAAAAAATTGCTTAAATTGGAATAAATTACAATGTGAATTTTCAAAAATTATTTCTACCTTTAAAAGTTTTTTAGCTATATAATAATTATTAGGTAAACATTTCACTAAATAAAACTGAGAGGTAAATTATGCAGCTACAAATTTCTGGACAACATATTTCAATAGGTGCTTCTTTGCAAACTTATGTTGATGAGCGAACAAAATTGGTAGTAAGTAAATATTTTGCAGAAGCGCCAAATGGACATATTCATTTTACTAAACAAGGTTATAAATTTTTGTGTGATATTGTTATTCATGAAGGCACAGGAAGGCATATGATAATTAAAAGTAATGCAACGTCTGATGATATTTACAGTGCATTTGATATTTCATTAAGCAAACTTGAAAAACAACTGAGAAAATATAAGTCAAAATTAAATGATTATAGCAAGCGCGTTAAGCTTTCAGAAGTAACAAGTGAAGCGACAAAATACATTATTTCTCCTGAATCCAATAATGACACTGAGGAATTTAATATTGACAATCCAGCAATTGTCGCCGAAAAACCTTTAAATATTATGACTTTATCTGTAGGAGAAGCTGTAATGAGAATGGATTTTGAGAATCTTCCAGCTTTAATGTTTAAAAATTCAAAAACAGATAGAATGAATGTTGTTTACTATAGAAGAGATGGAAATATCTCTTGGGTTGATTCTAAATAATATTTTAATACGTGTCATAATAATTAGCTTATAAGAGAGGATTTGATATCGGTTATGATAAAAAGTGTCCCATAAATAATAAAGTGATAAAGTAAAAATGGCTACAAAAAAGAGTAAGGAGAACGAGCTTCTAAGAACTAAGAGAGACTGAGAGAATGCTAACTAACTTACTCTTAATATATAATATATTTGTGCAGAAAATATCAAACTAAAGTAAGGATTAGGATTCAACTCAAAAAAACTCCTCAATAATAGATTCTAAAGAATTATAAAAAATTAAATAACACTAATTATGGACTAGCAAATCATCTTCATTACTGGGATTAAATTAAAACTAGGGAACACAGTCATACTTCTTAATCTTAGAGCGCAAAAGAATCTCTATTGTTTTTTTAAAGTTTGATTATTTTGAATATTCTTCTTAGCTTTTACTGTATAGCAAAATAATATAATGGATATCATTAAAAATATTGTAAATACATATGCATAATTATCAATATTATCACTATGAAAAAGCGAAACTAAAAAACTAACCATTGCAACGATAATATAATACAAAAAGCCAAATATCGAACCAGCAGATCCTGCTACCTTATTATAATCTTCAAGTGAATGTCTTAAAATCATTGGTGTAATCATAGAGTGACCCACCATGTGTATGGCCATTGGTATGAAAATAGAAATTACATAATATATTAGGCTTGTTTCTAAAAACGGGGTAATAAAAGATCCAACTAATAAAAAAGTACAGCCAACAATACTTAAAGCAAAACCTATCATCCTAATTTTTAAAGTATCAACATATTTTTTTATCATCTGCTTAGCAACCAACCCACCTAATAAATTAGATAGACTTAATATTAATATTAATTTACCATAAGTTGAAGATTGCATATGTAATTTTTCAACAAAAATAAATGGCGCTTGAATATAAAAGCTAAAGCTGATGCCATTAAATATTCCTATAATAAAAGCATTGCATAATAATATTTTGTCTTTGATAATAATTTTAAAAAGATTTAAAAAGCGATTTTCTTCAGTTTTTCCTATATTAGCATTGGTCTCAGGCAAAAATTTAATATATATTATTAACATTGTTGATGAGAGGGCTGTAAGAAAATAAAATATATATTGCCATTCTTGAAAATATTCAATCAAATAACCACCAATTGCAGATCCAATGGCTGGCATTATTGACATAACAACTGCAACACTTGCAAAAATATAAGATAGCTCCCAGCCTTTATATGAATCACGCGTCATGGCTTGAGAGATAACAGACCCAACACTTGCACCATACGCCTGTAAAAAACGCAATGCTATAAAAGTATTTATATTTGTTGATTGGCAAATTAAGATATTAGAAATAACATAAAAACTTATTCCAAATAATATTACAGGCCTTCTGCCATAAAAATCAGATATTCTACCTAAAGTGAATATACCTAAAGCAAATCCAAAGAAATAAGTAGTGGTTGATAATTGCGCTATTCCTCTTTCAGTATTGAGCTGATTTGCAATTTGCGGCAAAGCGCTTGAATAGATCGTTTCCGTCAATGTTGATAACGACACTAATGTATATAGTAATATAGGCGGGACTTGCCCTATAACTTTCATAATTTTAATCAAATTTAGTTACAAATGTTTAATATTGGATTTTATCAAAAAACCCTAGAGATGATTATTGTTTTACTAAATAATAATACAATAACTAGAAAATATAAATTAATTTATATTTTTAGTTTATACATTAAATCTAAAATGCACAACATCACCATCTTGCATAATATATTCTTTTCCTTCAACTCTCATTTTTCCAAGTTCTTTTGCTTTAGCCTCACTGCCAATTGCTAGATATTCATCACAACTAATTACTTCAGCACGAATAAAACCTTTTTCAAAATCAGTATGAATAATTCCAGCTGCTTGTGGAGCGCTTGTACCACTTTTGAAAGTCCATGCATGAGCTTCTTTAGGTCCAATTGTGAAAAATGATTTTAAATCAAGCAATGAATAAGCAGCTCTAATAATCTTACTCAAGCCTGTTTCTGTTAAATTTAAACTATCTAAAAACTCTTTTTTTTCCTCAATTTCTTCTAGAAGCGAAATTTCTGCTTCAATTTTAGAGGAAATAATTACTACGTTAGCACCTTCAGCGTTTGCTTTTTTCTGCACTCGTTCTGAATGTTGATTTCCAGTTGCAGCTTCGCTTTCTTGTACATTACATACGTATAATATTGGTTTTGAAGTGAGCAATTGCAGAGCCGATAACTCGTGTTTTGCAACTGTGCCAATTAAAGTTCGAAGTGGCTTCCCCTCTTCAAGCACTTTTCGGCATTGATCCATTAAATCATATTGGCTTTGCAATGCTTTATCAGTTTTTATTTTTTTAGCCATATTATTCATTCTTTTATTAACTGAATCGAGATCTGAAATGATCAATTCAGTTTCAATAATTTCTGCATCCTCAATTGGGTCTATTTTGCCATGAACATGAGTTACGTCATCATCTTCAAAACAGCGAAGAACATGAATAATTGCATCAACTTCTCTAATATGTGATAGAAATTGATTTCCTAACCCTTCTCCTTTACTTGCCCCTTTAACTAAGCCAGCAATATCAACAAACTCAATAAAGGCTGGAATAATTTTAGCAGATCCTGCATTTAAGGCTAGCTCATGAAGTCTAGAATCTGGCACCGATACTGTACCAGTGTTTGGCTCAATTGTACAAAAAGGATAATTTGCTGCTTCCGCGTTACTGCTTGCAGTTAATGCATTAAATAAAGTAGATTTTCCAACATTTGGTAGGCCAACTATGCCGCATTGTAATTTCATAAGAATATTTTTAAATATAAATGGTTATAAATATTGATTTAATTTTTTAGTCTGTAATATATAGGTAAAATGAAATTTATGTTTTAAATGAAGACTTACTAGTGCTGACTAAAAATTAAAACGAAATTTCTTTTATAAATTTTTCAATTTCATTTGTAATTAAAAACTTTATGTTTTTAGCAATAAGTTCTATATTTTTATTTATTATTGCTAATTCTGCTTCTAAAAACTTCTCAAGCACAAACTGAGATATATCATAATTAGAATTAGATGGTCTACCAATGCCCATTCTAATTCGATGATAATTAGTCCCAATAGTATTTTTAAGTGACTTTAAACCATTATGACCACCAGTGCCACCATCTAGTTTGTAAGTCAATCTACCAAAAGCTAAATCAATGTCATCATGAATAACTATAATATTACTAATTGGGATTTTATAAAAAGAAGCAATTGCCTGAACTGCCATCCCTGATAGATTCATATATGTTTCAGGCTTAGATAACACGACCTCAATATTATTAATATTAATTTGAGTCATTTGTGATTTAAACTTAGGCTTAGACTGCCAACTTGCCTCATAAAGCTTTGCTATATGATCAATCGCCATAAATCCAGCATTATGGCGAGTGTTCAGATATTCAAGATCTGGATTACCAAGTCCAACAATTAAAAACATAAGTTTATCTTACTGTACAAAATTAGAAACTTATTTTTTAGCAGCTTCTGGTTTAGTTTCTTCACTATCTTCGTTTTTACCTTTTTTACCAATAATAGATGCTATTACAAAATTTGGATCTTCCAAAAGTTTAGCTCCTTCAGGTAATAATGCTTCTTTTGCTTTAATTGAAGTACCTATCGGCATTGAAATTGTATCAATTTCAATTTTTCTAGGCAAATTTTCTACTGGACAAAGAATATTTAAAAATCTTTTCACAATATTAAAATAGCCACCTCTTTTTACGCCTAAAGAACTTTCTTTATTAGCATAAACAACAGGAACTTTCATTTTTTGCAGTTTGTTTTCCAAGAAAACAAAATCTGCATGATTCACGATGTCAGTGATTGGATTTAAAGTTATATCTTTTGGTAATACTTTATATTTTTTTTGACCAATTTCAAGCTCAAATAGTTGAGACATATATTGTGGTCTTCTATAATATTTAGTAATTTCTTTTTCTTCAATTGCAATCGATAATGATTCTTTACCTGATCCATACACGGTAGCTGGTATCATCCCCTTTCTTCTCAGAGCTCTTGATGCTCCAGTTCCCAATTCTTCGCGCAATTCAGCCGCAAGCATTACTACTTCACTCATTATAATCTCCAAAATATCTTTAAAATTAGCTTTTTACTAAAGCTTTATCAAAGCTAGTAATATATAAGTTTACTCTTAAGTATTCAAGAGTTTTTTACAATTTTTGATTAAATTGTCATTTAATGTACAAAATTAATTAAATAATAACTGTTGATTATGGATAAATATGCTATACTAGCGTTGCAAATTTTTAATTTGAAATCAATATAAATTAATGGCAATATTTAGTCTTGTATTTTTAAAAGTTTTGTCTTCCTTGCTAAGTGTAGTCATTGGCTTCCTAGCAGGAAGATATTCTAATGTTGAAAAAGAAAGCATAGCTTCATTATTATTCTTTTTTGTGGCACCTATTGTTTTCTTTGCAATACCAACCAGTACACATTTAACGTTTAGCTCACTTGGCATAACAGCTCTAACCTTCACATTATGCACAGTTTTAAGCGTATTTAGCTATTATATTTATGGCAAAATCTGGCAAGATTCACACAGAAATATACTAGCTCTTTCGGCAGGTACTGGTAATAGTGGTTATGTGGTGCTGCCTGTTGCTGTAACTCTTTTTGATGATAATACATTAAGTATATACGCATTAGGATTAATTGGTATTTCAATTTACGAGGCCTCTGTGGGCTGTTATTACTGCGCTCGAAGCATTGGCACATTTAAGCAAAGTGTATTGCGCGTTATAAAATTACCGCTTTTAAATTCTTTTTTTCTTGGGTGTTCATTAAGTTTAATGGGTTTTCAACTTCCACATTTTCTTAATGATTTTATCAATAATATGAAAGGCGCTTACTCAATTTTAGGAATGGTTACTATTGGTCTTGCTTTATCGAATATAAAAAAGTTTGAATTTGATGTAAAATTTACAGCAGCAGCATTTGCCAGTAAGTTTCTTTTTTATCCTATATTATTTAATATATTCATTTTATTTGATCGTTTTGTTTTAAAACTACTTGATACAAGTTATTATAATGCTTTGCAATTACTCTGTGTCGCACCACTTGCAACTAATACAATTGTTCTTGCTTCATTATACAAAATATATCCAGAAAAAGTAGCGACAGCAGTATTGATTTCTTTAATCTTTGTTTTAGTATATATGCCAGTGATGGCTACTCTATTTTTAAAAGATGTTGTAATATAATAAATTTAATTTTTAAAATACTCATATGAAAAACGCAAATATAAAAACCAAAGTTTTAATCATAGGATCAGGACCAGCAGGTCTAAGTGCTGCTATATATGCTGCACGCGCCTCTCTAGAGCCCATATTGATTCATGGTATGCAACCAGGTGGACAACTGACAATCACAACTGATGTTGAAAATTATCCAGGGTTTAGGGATACAGTACAAGGTCCATGGCTGATGCAAGAAATGGAAAAGCAAGCTGAAAAAGTTGGAACAAAAATGGTTCACGATTATGTTGAAAAAGTAGAATTACAATCAAAGCCCTTTAAAGCTCATACAGCTAATGGCGATATTTATGAAGCAGATAGCATAATTATTTCAACAGGTGCGCAAGCAAAGTGGCTTGGACTTGAATCTGAACAAAAATATCAGGGATATGGCGTTTCGGGATGCGCTACTTGTGATGGTTTTTTCTTTAAAAACAAAGATGTGGTAGTAATTGGAGGTGGTAATACAGCAGTTGAAGAGGCGCTTTATTTAACCAATCATGTTAAAAAAGTTTATTTAGTCCATAGACGCGATGAGCTGCGTGCTGAAAAGATTCTGCAAGATAGATTACGTAAAAATGAAAAAATATCGATGATTTGGGATAGTGAATTAGTTGAAGTTATGGGAACAGATCAACCAAAATCAGTCACAAATGTAAAAATTAAAAATGTCAAAACTGGTGATATATCTGACATTCAATGCGAAGGAGTATTCATTGCCATTGGACACAAACCAAATACTAATATGTTTAAAGGTCAAATCAACATGGATGATGAAGGGTATATTATTACTAAACCTGATTCAACAAAAACTAATATTGATGGTGTTTTTGCTGCAGGTGATGTGCAGGACAAAATCTATCGTCAAGCTATAACTGCAGCTGGAACTGGCTGTATGGCTGCATTAGAAGCGGATAAATATTTAAGAGGCGTATAATTATTATATGACTAAAAATCCTTTACAAGAAATAGAATTAACCAGAAAGCAGCCAGCCAATATTCATGCTGAGCAAATGTTACTGGGTGCTATTTTAATTAATAGTAATTTTATTGAGCAGGTTAATGAATTCTTAAAAGCCGAACATTTTTATGAGCAAATTCATCAAAAAATATATAATGCCATCAGGATTTTAGCTGAAAAAGGTCTAACAGCTACACCAGTGACTTTGAAATCTATGCTGGATAAGGATCCGCTTTATGAAGCGGTAAATGGTCATGAATATATTATTAAATTAACAACACTGGCAATGGTGGTGATTAACCCAAACGATTATGGGCGTATAATCTATGATTTGGCAATTAAAAGAAACTTAATAGCTATTGGCGAAGATATTGTTAATAATGCTTATAACTCAACACTAGAGCAAGGGGCTTTTGAACAATTAGAATCAGCAGAAAGTCAATTATATCTTCTGGCAAGCGAAGGTATGAAAGAAAAAAGCTTTGTTTCAATTAAAGATACAGTACTTGAATCGCTTTCAAGCATTAACAGAGCTATGAAAAATAGTGATCATGTAACAGGCGTTTCAACAGGCTTAAATGATTTAGACAATAAACTATCTGGTTTTCAAAATTCTGATTTAATTATCATTGCCGGTAGGCCTTCAATGGGAAAAACAGCATTTGCGATTAATTTTGCCTTCAATGCTTGCAAAGCATTGCAACGCAAAAACACTGACAGTGACAAACCTCCGGCAGTTGGTTTTTTCTCCCTTGAAATGTCATCAGAACAACTTGCTACACGCCTTTTGTCAATGATGGCACGCGTTGACTCAACGCAACTTCGAAATGGTAAAGTTAGCGAAGAACATTATAATGATCTGCGTAAAGCTGCATCTGAGCTTAGTCAAATGCCATTTTTTATTGATGATACTCCTGCTCTTACAATTTCAGCAGTCAGAACAAGAGCTAGAAAATTAAAAAGAAAACATAATTTAGGCATTATGTTTGTTGATTATTTACAACTTCTTCGTGGAACGAGTAATTCAAATAACAGAGTATTAGAAATTTCTGAAATTACTCAAGGCTTAAAGGCAATTGCTAAAGAATTAAATATACCAGTAATTGCCTTATCGCAGCTCTCGCGGGCGGTTGAGCAACGAATTGACAATAAACCAATGTTATCTGATTTGCGCGAATCTGGTTCTATTGAACAGGATGCTGATTTAGTGATGTTTTTATACAGAGAAGAATATTATCTCAAAAGAACCGAGCCTGCTTCTTCCGATGCAAAATATAATGAGTGGATGGATAAGCTTAATAAATGCCACAATGTTGCTGAAGTAATAGTTGCAAAACATCGCAATGGCTCTGTTGGCAATGTTCGACTATTTTATGAGGACAGATTTTCAAGCGTCGGTAACTTAAGTAAGACGGGAATATATAATAATTAGGTAGCTTTATGATTAATCCATTAATATTTGGTATTTCTGGTCCAACTTTAACAGAAGACGAAATTAACATTTTTAAAACTAAACCATGTGTTGGTTTTATTTTATTTGCTCGTAATATTCAATCAATAGAGCAAGTTAAAGATTTAACAAATTCTTTGAGGGGCTTATATCCAGATAGATTTGTTCCTATATTTGTTGACCAAGAAGGTGGGCGTGTTGCTCGCCTTAAGCCGCCAATTGCTGAAAAACTCTATCCTGCTGCCAAATATTTTGCAGATATGTATATAAATAATCCCGAGCAAGCAAAAGAAGAACTTACGGCAAATTACAGCCAAATAATGAAGGATCTTAAAAAGCTAGGGATTGATTCACCTTGCGCTCCTGTATGCGATTTATTGTACGAAAATGCTGATAACATAATCGGTGACAGGAGCTTTGGATCTAATATATCTTCAGTTGTTGAGTTATGTAAAAATGCAATTTCAGCAATTAATAAAGCTGGAGGCATTTCTTTTATAAAGCATATTCCTGGTCATGGTAGAGCAGATGTTGATAGTCACCATGCGTTGCCAGTAGTTCGCGCTCCTTTGGAAGATTTAGAGCAAACAGATTTTAAAGTTTTTAAAGATCTTACAGCAAACTATTTTTCAGATGAAATTTGGGCAATGACCGCCCACATAATTTATACCTGCATAGATTCAGAGTTACCAGCAACTATATCAAAAAAAGTGATTCAATATATTAGAAATAACACAGGCTTTAAAGGAAAACTAGTTACTGATGATATTGGTATGTATGCTCTCCACGGAAATATTGGCAAGAAACGTTCAATATTAGAGCAAATAATCAAACTAATAGAAAATCAAAAACCGTGGCAAGACAAATTTCAAACAAATTTTCAAGAATTATTTAATATAAACTTAAACAATATTAGTAATGAGAAAATTATTGATATTTGCAAGCAACAATTAGAAAACACACATAATGATTTTTGCAATAGTTTAAAAAACATTACCAAGTTGTGCCTTGAAGCTGGTTGTGATATCGTACTACACTGTAGTGGCAATATTGAAGAAATAAAAATTGTATATAGTGCGCTGTAAAGCGCGTAATATTGCTAGAAAGTAACAGATAATGCCTTATAATTTAACAAAATAATGGAGAAAATAAATGACATTTTGCAATCATTCAAATCAAAAATCACAACCATTTACTTTGCCAAAACTACCATTTGACAAAGGAGATTTTCAACCAGATTTTACGACTGAAACATTCGATTATCATTATGATAAGCATCATAATGCATATGTAACTAATTTGAATAATTTACTAAAAGATAATAGTGAATTTGATGGTCTGGATTTAGAGCAAATCATCAATAAATCACATAATAATAATGCAAGCATTTTTAATAATGCAGCGCAAGTTTGGAATCATAGTTTTTTTTGGAACTCGATAAAACCAAAAGCTGGTGGTAAGCCAAGCGGTAAAATTGGAGCTCAAATTGAGAAAGACTTTGGTTCATACGATGATTTTGCAACTGAATTTAAGCAAGCTGCTGTAACGCAATTTGGGAGTGGTTGGGCATGGCTTGTTTATTGTTCTAAAGATCAAAAACTTAAAATAGTTAAAACTGGAAATGCAGAAACTCCAATTACACAAAATCTACATCCATTAATCGCCTGTGATGTATGGGAACATGCATATTATATTGATTATAGAAACAAACGCCCAGATTATGTTAGTATTTTTATTGAAAGAATGATTAACTGGGAATTTGCTGAAATGCATTTAGAATTGGCAAAAAGATAATATTTATAAATAAATTGTTCTTCATTCTTGGATGTAAAATTACATCTATGAATGCGTGTACAAAGCAAGACTTAATCTTACAGAC
>RXKF01000062.1 GCA_003963235.1 Rickettsiales bacterium | reverse complement strand
GAATTATTTTTTATTTACAAATAAGTACTACCCTTTATTTTATTTGTCTCCAACAACGTTAATACATCACTTTTTTTAAATCTGTTTACATTGTTACGTAACTTGTACGCTTTAAGTAAACCAGCTTGTACATAGTTGTAAACCGTTTGACGACTTACACCAAGCATTATTTGTACTTGCTTACTACTCATGTACTCGTTGTTGTTCACGTTCCTTACCTGTTGTTTAGCATTATTATATTCTTTAGCAAAAAATGTTTGTAACCAAAGCTGGTCAAGTAGCTGGAAATAACGAAATATAGCGTATACTTCTCTATCCAATTTTTCTTTATTGTCCGAAAACTTTCTTGTTACATTTATTTTTTTTGTAAAGTAATTTTCCCACTCGGGAATTGTTAAGCTTTCAATAATTTTTTTTAAAACTAAAATACGGTGTTCAACACTCAAATTTTTGGTGTTGTATAGTAGTTCGTTTATGTCTTTATTGTTGTTCATTTAATCTTTTTTTTTAATTCTTTAATTACATCTTGTAACATATATATAGTCTGTAATTGTTCTTGAATACATTTATGAAGATGTATTATTTGTTCTTCTGTAGTCATTTTTGATTAATAAAGTAAGTAGGCACTAGTTATATAATGCCTACTTGTGTATAGTTTATTGATTAATAGTTACGATGTAGATATTTACTATCTAACATATTTCGTATAAGTTGTTTGTTTAACTCGCTTACATTAGCTTCGTACCAGCAATTAAAAAAATAGGTGAAGTTAGTTTTAATGTATACCTTTTCTCTTTTTGTGCTTTGTAAGTATTTGTAATCTTGTTTAAGAATGTTTACAGATAAATTACCGCTTAACATTTTATCATTTTTCAGCTCCTTAAACTCTTCTGTTTTGGTTAGTTTCTTGTTCTTTGCGTACTGTAGTACTTCGTGTACGATCTCGTAATCGTGGCACGATTCGATAAACGCAAGTAGTTGTATCTTGTCTTTGTCGATGAAGGAGAAGAAAAAGGGGGTGATCTGAATGTCTTTAATTGATAGTAATTGGCTTATTTTTCTGATTACTTCTTTTTTTACTTCGTTGTACTGTGTTTTTTCTGTTTTGTTTTTCATAATTTTTTTTGATTTGTTTAGTTTGTAGTTTTATTTAAATAGTGCAAAAAATATTTTTTGCAGAAAAAAGATTAAAAAAAAAGCTACTGGTTAGAGTTGCTTAGTTAATAACATAGTAGTATTTATAATTTATTTATTTAAAACTGTTAGTTCATTATATTGTACATTATACACGTGTTTAAACAAATATTTACCTATACATGAAATTTGAAATATTACAACACCACTACCAATATTATTAGAATCATTAATAATATTGCATATTTGAGTTGCAAAAATACTACGATATAAACTATACTTTATTCCGTTATAATTTACTAACTGTATACAAGGTATATTATTATTGTTATTATATATAATAGTGTTTGTACCATTCCTTATGTCAATACCTTATAACACTTGGTATACAACATTGGCTATTGTTGTAATCATCCAGTTGTTAATATAAGTTAGTTTAAGATTATCTTCAGGTGATAATATTATTCTTGGATCAGTGTTTACATAATCGTTTAATTTAATCCAAAAATTTTTGTTACAGTTGTTAGTTTTGTTTAACAATTCTTCTGCAAATTCTTTAATTACATTTACCATTTTACTTATTGTTTTTTAATTGTTTTACTAGTTCTGAATTACGTTTAACTGTGATGATACTTATTTTATGTCCGTTCTCTGTTATTTGGTTAACTATACTTTGATTAGTTATTTTAATACCTTTTTCGTTTAACTGTTTAACTGCTTCTATTATATATAGCTGGTTTTTTTCTTGGTTTTCTTTGTTTCTTTTTTGAATTAATATTTGATTGTTTTTGGCTACAATTTGTCTCTTTTCGGTTGCTGTTAGCTGTTTATTTGTCCAGATGTATCTGCTTAACTGTACATCATTAATATTGATTCTATTAGCTTTATATTTGTTGAAATAGTAGTTGTATATAGTTTCTACTTCATCATCTCCTAACATCTCTTTAAACGCTTTAGAATTGTATTGTAAAGCATATTTGAGTATGTTATTAATATCTTCTTTGGATGTTAGTTTATTGATTATATGATATTGAAATTGATGGTAGATAAAAGCACACATATACTTATTTCTTTCTCCAACTTCAATTTTATCTTGCTTCATGAAAAAGTAACCTTTATAAAACTTTAGTGGAGAATAAAAGTAGTTAACCGCTTCTTTAATTTCTTGTACAAATGTATCTTCTATCTCTTTTTTGGTATAATGTTTAAATTCATCATAGTTGATATTGAGATTAGAAGAAGTATTTTGTTTTCGGTTTATCTTCTTTTTCGTTGAATTACTTAAAGTACTAGTATAGTTTTTTGGTATGAAAATTTTATAGCTTTCAGGATTATGAAATATATTTTCATCATAACTAAAAAATGAAGGTTGAGTAATTTTAAAAGCGTTACTATCTAGCTTTATACCTTCAAATATTGATTCTTGAATGAATTGAAAAATATAGTTATCAAATACATTTTCTTGTAAATCTATTTGTACAGTAAATTGTAACCCTTTTTGGCTAACACTAATCCAAACACTTTCAACAAATTTGTTTTGGATTAGTTTACCTTTTATTTCTTCTAAATTATTAACTTCATCTACGTCAAAAAATAATCTGTTACTTGATGCTACTACATTTTCGTAGTTAGTATTCTTTCCTTCAAAAATTGCGTTTAGGTAAACACAAGGAAGGGATTTCTTTATAGACTTATAATTATTAGTTTTACCGTTCAAAACGTATTCTTGTCGTGCTTTAAGAATAGTTTCTTTAATGTTTTGATTAGGATTTTTGATTGAGTTAACAAATGTTTGAAAATCTATTTTATAATCTTCAACGGTTTTTTCGTTAATGGTTTTGCGGATTGTAATTGTTTTTTCCAAGTTTCATAAAAGGATAGAATTTTTTACTGATGATTCTTTTAACATCTTTAGTTTGTGTATTTTTTATTCCAAGTTTTTAGTTTCTTCTTATTGTTTAAACATAAAAAGCTGTTTTGAAAGTTAACTTGGAAAAAAACTTCCAAAACAGCATATACACAATAAGAAAAAATTGTAAAACAACTTGCAAATCGTCTTACATAATTAAATAGTAGTTTTTTAGATAAAAGATTAAAATTATGAAGAAAAAACTTTTATTTTTTACTGCTATCTATCTATTATATATAACACCTAAAAACATAAAAAGTCTGAAAAAATTTAAGAATTATTTTTATAAAGCTATAAATGTATAGTTTTTAGTACCATTAATATCTTTATAAAAACGTCTATAAACCCTATAAATATTGATATTCTTAAATATTTATGTTGCGGATGAATATTAGTATAGTTTGAAAGCTTGGAGGGGTTTACTTCGTACCCCTCTTTATTGTTTTGGTAGACTAAAGTACTTAAAGATTGATAAGGTTATAGAAGATTTGTTTTACAAAAAAAGTATCATCACAGTCTATATTACCCCCAAACCCCCCATTATAGACTGTGATGATACTTTTTTTTTGCTTTTAATTTTTGCTTTAACCCCAATCAGAGGGGTACGCCAGTAAACCCCTCAAAGCTTTTATTATACATCAAACTACTAGCTATACTACTATTTATACATATATATAATAGTATACATTACATGGCTATCCGTACCGAAATCTTTATTAATAAACAAAAACTAGACTTAACGAAAGACATACCTTTTGTTCTTAACTACCAAATAAGCGACATACGCAATCCCGAACAACGCAAAA
>RXKF01000013.1 GCA_003963235.1 Rickettsiales bacterium | reverse complement strand
TCTACTCCATCTGAACACCGCTGATTTAGCTATATGAAACGCGCCTTTTGAGTATAGTGCGAATTACCATAAAGCCAATTATAGCTATTAACATTGCCACGGGAATAATAGAAATACTAGAAACAAAATTATCATTACTATATATTTTTATATCATTTTGAGTTGTGCCATCCCATAATCTATCCATATTTCTTCCAATATATTGATGAAACACCCAGCCAAAAGCCATGATAATCATGTTAGCCACTGCAGCTGTCATACCACTTAATTTTTCTGGTACGAATGTTGCTATTTTAGAAATTATAATAACTTGATAGGCGCAAAATATTCCGCACACTATACATAAATAATATAATGAGTTTTGGCTTGCGTGAGTGCTTAAAAGATAGATAAAGCACATAAACATAACCACGCCTGAAAATATTGTTAATTCAATGTGAGAATTAGTTTTATCCGCAATGTATGGCAACGTTATACAACCAATACACATACCAAGGTACATTGACAATGTAAAATAATCAGCCTGAATTTTTTTAATGCCATAAACTGCTCCAAAAAAAGCACTACCCCATGCATCGGCAAATCCTTCTAGTGGTCCAATCATTAAGCCTGCAAATAAACTGGACAATATAATTATAGGATTACAAATTATAGCTTTAATCTCAAGCCATATGTTATTATTTTTACTTTCCTCAATTGCTGATTTTGGCATTAATACGAAGGTAATTAATGCTAAAATAATACCTGCGTAAAATAATATATGGAGTGCGCGGTCAATGCCTATTACTTGAATCAATTTAGTCAAGTAAGATCCCATGTAAACAGCTGTTAGTAAACCAAAGAAAACAGTAAAACCGAGCATTCTTGAGAATTTAGTAGGATATATTATGCGAAAAGTTTGCAGCGCTCCAACAATAGCTGCAGATGAACCAATTCCAGTAAGAACACGTCCAACTATTACACTCTCCCATAAGTTTGAGTAAACTATTGGTGCCAAACCTAATGCTGTTAAGGCAATGCAGATAGGAAGAACTTTTTTTCCACCAAAATGAGCAAGCAATAATCCTATTGGAATGTGAACTACAATATAACTAACATAATAAATTCCAGAATAGGAACCAAATTCGGATGCGCCGATAGTATATTTAGCCATTATCTCAGGCATTATGATGTTTGGCAGTGATCTGAGGATAAGTTGATAACAATAAAAAGCTGTAATAGACATCCATACTAATGTTGAAACTAATTTATTCTCTGTCTCTATTTTCATTTGTTGATTTGTTTTTAGTTAACTTAATAATTTTAAAAACATTATTACAATTATTATTAAATATGCAACAGAAATAACATAAGATTTGTTTTATAAAAAGTTAATTAATAGCAAAAATTAAGCTAACTTAATTTTTGCTATTAATTAAGCTTTTAAGACATTGTTTTAACAAGTTCAATAATTTTCTTACGACTTTGGGGGCTTTTAATCTCACTAAACGCTCTAATTAGGCTTATGATTTCTTTTTCTGTAACAAAATTTGGATCATGAGCATCATATTCATCATTATCTTCTGCAAAAGCACTGCCCATTATTTGGCTATTATCTTCGCTTTGATCATAGAAATATGTAATTGGTACTTTTAAAAATTTTGCAAAAGCATATAATTTACCACTAGAAATACGGTTAGTAGCTTTTTCATATTTTTGTACTTGTTGAATACTGACGTCAACTGCTCTACCAAGATCCTGTTGACTCATACCCAACATTACCCTTCTCATTTTGAGGCGACTACTAACTAATTTATCAACATTGTCTGCTCTACCTTTTTGTTCTGTTTGTTCTGACATAGACTTAATTCTTTAAAAATTATATTAACCTCTCACGTATTGGCGAATGCTACTATCGGTAAGTGAATTATTCAAGTAAAAATTTTTTCTGCTCAATCTTAGCGTAACAGCTGAACCAACATTATGTAAAATTAACACTATAAATATAAAAAGTAAGGTAGTTAATATACCAAATCGAGAAAACAAAGTTGGTACATTGAGTTTTGTTGGCAAATACCAATCTAAAATATCAACGTCATTTAGCTCAAGTTTAGCTACTATTCGGCCCAATGGGTCTACTATTGCAGAGATTCCATTATTTGCAGATCTGACCATTGGTAGAGCATTTTCAATAGCTCTTATTCTACTTATTTGAAAATGTTGGTAAGGACCAGATGAATTACCATACCACGCATCATTGGTAATATTAAAGATTGCATCTGCATTGTTATTTAATATTGATGTTTCAGCAAAAAAAATTGACTCATAGCAAATCAAAGGCTGGATCACTAAATTTAAAGCAGGAAGTGTAACAGTTTTTCTTGAGCCTGATGCGTAGTCAATAATTCCTGGGGTAATTTTTTTAATAGGAATAAAATCACTAAATGGAATATATTCTCCAAAAGGCACTAAATGCGATTTATGGTAATCAAAAATGATTTCACCTTTATTATCAAGCGCGACAAAAGAAGAATAAAGCTCAAATTTATCATCAGACAAGCCATTATCATTTATAGTACCTGTTAAAAGAAATTGATTATCTTTAGTAAAAACAGATTTTAAATTATTTAAAATATCTGGAAAATAAAATGGAACAGTTAATGCTGCTTCTGACCATATAATTATATCAGGTTCTCCCGCGCGTTGAGACATTGAAATATGCTTATTAAAGTTATCCCAAAACTCATCTGGATTCCACTTTGCAAGCTGCTTAATTGAAGGCTGAACAATTCGAATTTTAATTTCACTATATTCAGTTTGATTGAAGGCTAAGCGCATTATTCCATACATCAGCATTATTGAAATAATAATTAATGATAACCCAACTCGCATTGCAAGAAGGTTTTTTTTATGAAAAGTTGTACCAATTAATAGAGTGACAAAGCTTAATCCTAATATACCAAATATACTTGCAGATTGAATCATAATGTCAGATATAGTTAAAGCATAACCAAGCATTGACCAAGGAAGACCAGTAAAAATCCAAGACATTAACCATTCAATAAATAGCCATATTATACAAAAAATAATATGATAATAATTTAAAGATCGAAATTGCCAAGCGACGCTAGCAACTATGGCTATAAAAATACCAAGAAAAGAAGGTAGACCAAATAATGCAAAAGGCACCGCCCACCAAAATTGATCAATATAAACCATGACGCCAAAAGATATCCAATATAAACTAGATAGGAAAAAACCAAATCCATACCAATATCCTAATCTTGATGCTTGAGCACGCGTCTTACTATAATAAATTTGAGAGCATAATATTGATAAAGTAAAAATACCTGGAATAAAATATATTGGCGAAAAAGAAAGACCGCAAATGATGCCTGAAATAAAGGATATTTTTCGCTTTAACATTAAGTAAACCACTTGTATAATATTATTTTCAATGATATATAAATTAATATCATATATAAGAATAAGTCAACTAATAAGGTTTTTTATGAGGCAGATTGAATCGCAACTACTTGCAGGAAAAAAAGGTATAATCACTGGGATTGCCAATAATCTGTCTATTTCTTGGGCGATTGCTCAGCTACTCACCCAGCATGGGGCTGAAGTAGCAATTACATATCAAGGAGAAGTGCTGCAAAAAAGAGTGATGCCGCTTGCTCAGGAAATTGGTTGTGATTCTATTTATGAATGCGATGTGACTAATGAGCAATCAATGGATAAACTATTTGAAAATATTGAAAAAAAATGGGGAAAAATTGATTTTCTTGTTCATGGTATTGCTTTTGCCGATAAAGAAGAATTACGTGGGCGTTATATCGACACGAGCTTAAATAATTTTTTAAATTCAATGCATATTTCATGCTATTCATTAACGTCTTTAAGCAAACGCGCAGAGCCTTTAATGAATGAAGGTGGCTCTATACTTACGTTAACTTACTTGGGCTCGACAAAAGTTGTTCCGTATTATAATGTTATGGGGCTAGCTAAATCTGCATTAGAAACAAGTGTTAAATATCTAGCGTATGATATGGGTGTAAATAATATTAGAGTAAATGCAATTTCTGCAGGTCCTATCAAAACTTTGGCTGCAAGTGGAATTGGTGATTTTAAATCTATGTTGAACATGCACAAAAATACAGCTCCATTAAAAAGAAATACTACCCAACAAGATGTCGCAGGAGCTGCATTATATTTGATCAGCGATCTTGCCAGTGGTGTTACTGGGGAAATACATTATGTTGATTCTGGCTATAATATCATGGGAATGAGTGTCGCATCAAAAGAGTGATGGATTAACGCTAATTTAAGATTGGTTTTTAAAAAACGCTAGTAATGGATAAGCAAAGCTTATTCATTACTGAGGTTAATTAATATAAAAATAAGAATTAAATTATATGTAAGATGAAGCAAAAATTAATCCTCTGCAACATAATGTCAATTCAGCTAATGTTGACTAAATTGCTGAATTAAATAATCGTAAAAAACTAACTGTTGACTAAAAACATTAATTATATAAAATGATTTGGATTTTAAGATCCTTAAATTATTTATGAAAAAGATATTTCAAGTTTATTGCCTTTCATTATTAATGTGCATACAAATATGTTATGCATATGAAAAGAATATAGCTATTAATCAATATGTTTCACACGTAGCTCTAGATGCAGCCTATCATGGATTTATTGATGGTATTGAAAAAGAAGGATTAAAAGATAAAATAAAAATTATATTTGGTAATGCGCAAGGAAATTTGGGTAATAGCATACAAATCTCAAAGCAACACGCGTCGTTGATGCCAGATTTTATGGTATCTATTTCAAGTTTATCAACGCAAACTAATTATAAAGTTAAGAATGACAAAACAATTCTTGCTTTTTTAGCTGTGTCTGATCCTAATGCTCTATCTTTGAATGATAGCAAAAATATAATTGGTGTTACGGATAATCCTCCAATTGTAGAACTAATTGAAAAAACTTTATTAATACTACCAAAAGTAAAAACTATTGGCGTGATATATAATTCAGGTGAGATTAATTCAGTTAATGCAGTTGAAACTTTAGAAAAAACTCTTAAATTATATTCTATTGCCTTAAAAAAAGTTACTATTACCAATTCCAATGATATTAAAAATGCTATGAATAAACTGATTGGTATGGTTGAAGCAATTTATCTTCCACAGGACAATTCGGTGATTTCTGCTTTAAACAATATCGTCAATATTGCTAATACTAATAATGTTCCACTAATTGCTAATGATCCGACTTTAGTTAAGGAAGGAATTTTTATGGCTCTTGGTTCTAATTATTATGAAAGTGGAATACAGTTAGCAAATATGATAGCTCAAATTATTGATGGAACAAAATTAGAACAACCTATTCAACAAGCAAAAGTTAAAGAATTCAAAATCAATTTTGATTTAGCTAAAAAACTTAATATTACTATTCCTGAAAATACAATAGGTCAAGTATCGCCATGAACCAGTTGCAGCTCATCGGTGCAATTGAAATTGGACTAATATATTCATTAGTTGCTATTGGAGTATATATAACTTTTAAAATCATTGATTTTCCAGATTTAACTGTTGATGGAAGTTTCACATTAGGAGCTGCAATTTCATCTAGTATGATATTTGCTGGCTATGATCCATATTTTTCAACGTTGATAGCTATTTTTGTTGGTGGAATTTCTGGTTTGATTACGGGTTATTTAAACGTATGTTGGGATATTTTAGGTCTTCTTGCAGGCATACTTACAATGACCGCTCTATATTCAATTAACTTAAGAATTATGGGAAAGCCTAATATTGCAATTGATGCAACACAAAGTATTTTTGGAGATTATTCAATAATATTAATTTTTATATTTATAGTAACTTTTCTCATTTTTATTTTATCTCGATTTTTTATTTCTGAATTAGGTCTTGCTATCAGAGCAATAGGTATCAATCCTAAAGTCAGTAGCGCTTACGGCATTAATGTAGGATTAATGAAAATTATTGCCTTAAGTTTGAGTAATGCAATAATTGCATTAGCTGGTTCATTATTCGCTCAATCTCAAGGATTTGCTGATATTTCGATGGGTACTGGCACTATAATTATTGGCTTGGCTTCTGTAATTATTGGTGAAGCTGTGATTCATTCTGATAAAATATGGAATGGCTTTATTACTTGTGCAATTGGTTCAATAATTTATAGAATTGTGATAGCTTTTGCTTTAAATGCTAGTGAAATTGGTTTAGAACCTTCAGATTTAAATTTAATTACTGCGACTTTAGTGGCTTTGACTATGATTAGCACAAAGCTTAGAAAGAAAAAAATCGTCAGAAGCGTATGATTGAGATCAAAAATTTGAATGTAGTATTTAACAAAGATACTAAAATTGAAAACCATGTTCTAAAAAATATAAATCTCAAAATTTTGGATGGTCAATTTGTGACTATTATTGGTGGTAACGGCGCAGGAAAATCGACTTTGATGAATATAATTTCGGGTAATATTAAACCCAATACTGGCCAAATATTCATTGACGATGTTGATGTTACTAAAATGTCTGTGGAAAAGAGATCAGCTTTAGTATCGCGTGTTTTTCAAGACCCTAGAATTGGTACATTTGCTGATTTAACGATTGAAGAGAATATGAGCATTGCTTATAAGCGTGGTAAAATCAGGAGTTTAGCCTTGTCTTTAAATACCTCTCTACAATCGCATTTTCAGGAAGCTTTATCAGAAATTGAAATTGGATTAGAAAATCGTCTTAAAGATAAAGTCTCGTCTTTATCAGGAGGGCAACGTCAAGCTTTAAGTTTAATAATGGCAACTCTACTTGGCTCTAAGATATTACTACTAGACGAGCACACAGCTGCACTCGATCCTAAAATTGCAAAGCGAATCATGCAATTAACGGCAAAAATAATAAAAAAACATAATTTGACTGCTTTGATGATTACTCACAGCATGACGCAAGCTCTTGAATATGGTGATCGAACAATTATGATGTATAATGGTGAAATAGTGCGCGACATGCAGGGTAATGAAAGAGGTGAACTTTCTGCATCTGACTTAGTAAAATATTTTGACCTATGAAAAAATTTATTCTAGATTGGATAAACATTGTAATATTTAACCTCAAGGAGAATTTTTCTCAATTAATGTAAAATTATGTCAAAAACAATAAACTATACAGCTCTTGAACAGGAATTAGTAAAAATTACCCATTTAAGTAATATAGCCAGTGTTATAAGTTGGGATGCAGCCACTGGTCTTCCTAAAGGTTCTGCTGAGAATCGTCATCAAGAAATGGCTACACTTAATTCAGTTATTCATGAAATATTTACATCACAAAATTTGGGTGAATTAGTTGAGAAAGCAGATCAAGAGAAAGAAAATTTAGATGATTGGCAAAAAGCAAATCTTGAAATAATTAAAAAATCATATATAAGTCAAACTTGTATTAGCTCAGAAGATCAACACGAATATAGCATAGCTTCAAGCGATTGTGAGTTTATCTGGAGAAAAGCTAGGTGTTTGATCCCAGATAATTATGGTGTATATTATGAAGACAATGATTCATGGAGAAAAAGCTTATGGGACAAGTATTGCACGCAAATGCCAGAACAACGGAGGCAATCCGTAGAGAGATCCGTAATAGTGAAGAGAGCATAGCAAAAGCAGCAGTAAGGTTTAATGTTAACCCTAAAACAATAGTCAAATGGAGGAAGCGAGAAGACACAAAAGATCTTCCTATGGGTCCTAAGAAGATAAAATCAACAGTACTCTCTGAAGCTGAAGAAGAATCTATAGTCGTATTCAGAAAGATGACAGAATTACCTTTGGATGATGTATTGTATAGCTTACAAGAAACGATTCCACATTTAAGCAGATCAAGCCTTCATCGTTGCTTAAAGCGTCATGGCTGCTCTGTATTGCCTAAAAAACCAATATCTACCTCTGCTGATAAAAAGAAATTCAAGCAATATCCTATTGGTTATTTTCATATAGACATTGCAGAAGTAAGGACGGCTGAAGGCAAATTATATCTATATGTAGCAATTGATAGAACATCTAAGTTTGCTTATGCAGAACTCCATAAAAGCCAGACTAAAATGATTGCTGCAGAGTTTTTACGCAACCTTATTAAAGCTGTTCCTTATAAGATACACAAGGTATTGACAGATAATGGAATTCAATTTACCAATCATGATCATCATAAAAATGCTTTTACTCATATGTTTCAGCGTATTTGCAATGAGAATCAGATAGAGCATCGCAAGACTAAAGTTAAGCATCCTTGGACTAATGGGCAGGTAGAACGCATGAATAGAACGCTCAAAGAAGCAACTGTAAACAGTTTCCATTATGCATCTCATGATGAGCTAAAACATCATATGCATGCTTATCTGATGGCTTATAACTTCGCTAAACGACTTAAAGCCATCAAAGGAAAAACTCCTTGGCAATTTATTTTAAATCAGTGGACAATTTATCCTGAATACTTTATACTTAATCCTAACCAGTTCTTAGTGGGACTAAAC
>RXKF01000056.1:11315-21749 GCA_003963235.1 Rickettsiales bacterium | reverse complement strand
TTTGTTGTTATTAAATAAATTTATTATAGGTGAGAGCGTTAGACAAACTGTGTCAGCGCTGATTTTCATGCCCTGAAGAATAATCTATTTGGGAAGAAAACATCGAGTTGCGATACCACCAATGCCCAATTATGAATTGGCTGATTCCACTTTTTCTCTATGTTCAAGATAGCAGAAAAAACTAGCTTAAACAAGGCATTTTCACTTGTAAATGCCCCTTTGGTTTTGGTATATTTCCGAACCTGACGGTGAAAGCCCTCGATCGGATTTGTGGTATAGGTCATGGTTCTAACTGAAGCGGAATATTTAAAATAAGTACTTAAATTATCCCAATTTTGCTGCCATGATTTTATCACCATTGGATATTGATGACCCCATTTTTCATCAAGTTTGAGCAGATTATATTCAGCTAAATCCTTGGTTTTGGCCTTGTAAACAGTCTTAAGATCCGCCATAAATTCCTTCTGGTTTTTGCTAGCAACAAACTTAATTGAATTACGGATTTGATGCACTACACATAACTGCACTTCAGTCCTAGGAAAAGCCGCGTTAATATCTTCAGGAATGAATCCCCGACTTCTCGGGGGTGACACCAAGGTGCGTTTAACTTGATTATAGTGAACGCTCACAGCAAAACGCTTATTCATTCCTAATTATGGATAAGGTTTGCTTATCCATAATTAGCATTATTTAAAATAAACCTAACATTCTAGAAATCATATCGTTGTGAGATAGTGCAAGAATAACTTCAATCGTAATTAAAACTATAATTGTTATTTCAAGTCTTGCTGAGTGTTTGTAATTAAGTTCATTAGAAAGAATATTATATAATTCCTGAATAATGTCGAGGCGGTGGTTCAATATCCCTTGACGAACCCTAATATCTTGAAATTCTGTAGTCATCAAATATAAAGGTTCGTAGCTTGGCCTTCTCCAAAAAAACTCTGGAGTGTCTAATATATCGCTATGTAAATTGATTGAATAGCGCTCACTAAATAAATTGCCAATTTGCTTTGAAATTTCTTTTTTCGACAGTGATACACTTCCAGTGGTAGCTAATTCTTTATGAATTGGTGCTGTATTTTGTAGAATTTTACTCACAGAGCTCTCAAGCATTTTAAGTTTTACAGATTGAGCTAAAGCATAAGAAATAGACAACTTAACAAATGCAGATTTGTTACCAAGAATGATTTTATTTCTTTCTTCATCAATGAAAGTTTTGCCATGTTCTTCATTAAAAGATATTTCGTGATATTCAAAAAAAATAAAATCAGATACACGATTAACAAGAGGGTCAATCTCGAAATTATTTAAAACTGTTAAAATCAAATTTTCTTGATTTTCGTCACCACCCCAAATAGTGATACAGCCAAAAGGAAAAATAAAAATATCAATATCGTTATCAGTTTGATCCTTAATTGTAATGTAAATTATATCATCAAAATATTTTACAGCAAAATTTTTTGCCGTTAGATAACTAGCTAAAGAATCCATTTTATATTCTGCAGCAGTGCAGTAGGAAAGGCAACGCATATTTTTTCTTATTTTTTTTCTTAAATGTGGATTATTATGATTTTTTATAAATAATAATGTAATTTTATATAAAAAGCCAGTTAATAATTAAATTAGCAGTTTATGAGTAAAAAATTTTCCTGCAGTCAAAAATTACATATTTTTTCTTAAATCGTCAAATCGTTTTAATATTTTTAAAGTGTGATCCAAACTATCCAATTTTAGCATACATGGACCATCGCTTGGTGCATTATCTGGGTCTTCGTGAACTTCCATGAATATGCCAGCAACGCCAGCAGCAAGAGCGCATCTTGCAAGTAATTCTACATATTGACGTTGTCCGCCACTAGTAGTTCCACTTCCACCAGGTTCTTGTACAGAATGAGTCGCATCAAAAAACACAGGCGCACCAGTTTCTGCCATAATACTTAAACCACGCATGTCGGAAATTAGTTTATTATAGCCAAAACTTGTACCTCTATCAGTTAAAATAATTCCTTTAGCATTAAAATGCTTAAGTTTATTATAAACATTTTGCATATCCCAAGGAGCCAAGAATTGACCCTTTTTAACCTTAACTATTTTACCAGTTTTAGCAGCTGCTTCTAGTAAATCAGTCTGTCTGCATAAAAAAGCAGGGATTTGAATAATATCTACCACATCACCCACGGGCTTACACTGCGCTTCATTATGAACATCTGTAAGAATAGGGCAATTTATTGTGCTCTTGACTTTAGCTAGAATTTCAAGACCTTTATCAAGTCCCGCACCGCGATGACCAGATGCAGAGGTTCTGTTTGCTTTATCGAAAGATGATTTATAAATAAAAGGAATATTATATTTGTCAGTAATTTTTTTAATTTTATCTGCTATAGTTAAAGCATGATCCAAATTTTCAATTTGGCACGGGCCTGCAACTAATGTAAATGGTAAATTATTAGCAATAGAAATATCGGCGACTTTAACAATATTATTCATAATCATAAAATTTAAATTTAACTATTTAGCCATTGGAACTGACGTATCTTCAGCAGCATCTTCTTGATTTTGCTCCATTTCTTGCATCTTTTCAATTATAGAAACTTGAGATTTGGATGATAGATTTGCGAGTATTAAAGCGTTCACAAAAAAACATACACCTAATACGATAGTAGTTTTCATTAAGAAGCTTGCAGCAGAAACACCAGACATCAAGCCCATGTTACCACCACCACCAATTCCGCTAAGACCATCAGTGCTAGTTTTTTGCAATAAAATAACTATAATTAATAATAGGGCAATAATTAAATGTATAAAAAGCAAGGTGTTTAACATATAAGTATATTTAATAATTTAAAATTGTTTTAAGTTCATCTATATTTAACGAAGCTGATCCAATCAAAACCCCACTTATCTCTGGGATATCAATAATTTGATTGAAATTTTTGCAGCTAACAGATCCACCATATACTAGTTGTGCATTTTTGGCAACTATTGATACTTTATCATTTGTTTTAATAAATTTTGTAACCTGTTTTATTTCTTCAGTGGTGGGGATAATTCCAGAACCTATTGCCCAAAATGGCTCATAAGCGATGATTATATTGTCGGCATTTTCGGGAATTGAGTTTATTTGCTCTAATAATAACTCTTTGAATGTATTATTTTGTCTAGATTCAAGTGTTTCTCCTATACAAACTATAGGAGTAATATTGGCATTAATACAATTTTCAATTTTTTTTCTGACAATTTTATTAGTCTCAAACATCAAACTTCTTCGTTCGCTATGACCAATAATTGAATAATTAACTCCAAAACTTTTAATCAAATGTGCTGAATTTTCACCAGTGTATGAACCAAATTCATTAAATACGCTTATGTCTTGTGCAGAGATATTAAAATTAAAATTATTTTTAAAATAGGCTAAATATGCAGAAGGAGTGGCCAGTAAAAAATTATGACGATGCTTAATTTTTTCAATCTCTTTTGCCAAAGCAATTGCTTCATTAAAATTTGGATTCATTTTCCAATTAGCAATAATGGTATGTTTCATAAGTAGAAAGTACTTGCAGTTATTTTGATAGATTACTATTTTAATAGCATAATTAAAAATAACAAACAAAAAATTTTATGATATCTAATTTTAGAAAAGGCGCCGATAATATTTTTGTCCGTATATTACTTATTCTTATTGCGCTTAGTTTTGTTGGAGTCGGTGGTGCTGCTTTCATCAAAGGTAATAGTAGGGGAGAGATTGTTACTTTTAGTAATGCAAACTCGATCACTTATGAGCAATTTAAATATGCTAAATCAAGGGAGATTGATTTTTTACAAAAACAAAACGGTATAAATTTAACTGAAGAAAATATAGCAGAGTTAAACTTGGATAACACAATTTTGAAAAAGCTGATCAATATTTCAATGATTGATTATTTAGCTAAACTCTACGAATTAGATGTGAGTACAAATCGTGTAATTTCTTTTATTAAAAAAACTCCATATTTTAATAATGATAAAGGAGAATTTGATTTCAGTATTTTTAAAACAACTTTTCATAATTCTATTAAAAAAGAAGAAGAGTATTTAGCTTCCATTAAACAAAATATAATATCAGCCTCAATTTTGAATATATTTTTAGATTCTTTTATTCCACCAAAAATAATGACTGAAAATATTATTAATTTTATGGCGGAAACTAGAGTGGCTGATATCTTCAGCATGGATCTTGAACAGGCATTAAAAAATTATAATGCAAAATTAGTTTCTCAAGAAGAAATGCAAGAGTTTTATAATAAAAATAAAACTATGTTTCAACAACCAGAGCAAAGAAGTTTTGAATATTTAAAAGCAGATAAAAACTTTATTCAGAAAAAATTAAATTTTTCAGATAAAGATTTAAAAATATATTTTGAAGATAATATAGATGAATTTAGTACAAGAAATTTTCAAGATGTTAAATCTGAAATTAAAGAGATATTTGCTAAAGAAAAGACAGAAGAACTTGTTAGTGAATTAGCTAAAAACTTTGAGGAAGATGTTGCTTCAGGTTTGTCTATTAATGAAATTGCTAATAAATATAATTTAGAACTTTTTATTATAAATGACATGACGCTAGCAACTATCAATTCAAGTGAAAACTCTGACTTAATCGAAATGGCTGATACCATATTTGATATGGCTAAAGATGAATTATCTTATCCTATTGAGGTTCAGGATAAATCAGAAATATTATTAGTTAACTTAACAAATATTAAGCCAAGCAGGGAACTTAATCTTGAAGAAGTTGAAAATGATATCAAATCTATAATTGAAAAAAGAAATATCGCTTTACATAACATCGAAATTTTGGAAGGTTTTAAAAATGCATTAAAACAAGGAAATGCAACAAAACATTCAGCAATAAAGCTTATAGCTAATAAACCTATATCAAGGGCTGACCTACCAATAGAAAATACTTTGCCGACTAGCTTGTTGAAAGAGCTATTTGACTTAAAAACTAATGAATCCACATCCATTTCAAGTGATGGTAAATATGCTTATTTTGCGCTTGTTAAAGAAGTAAAAAATAATAATAATATTGCTAAAAAAATACGTGAAAATTCTCAAGATCATTTTAAGGAAGTTATTAAAGAAGGTGTTTTGCAAGAACTTATAAACTATCTTACAATTAAAAATAATATGAAAATAAAGATGATCAATGAAGAACAAAACTAAAAAATATTTTAAACTTAAAAAATTTTAAGGGAGAGAAAAATATGTTGAGGTTAAGAAAATATACAAAAAAAACAGACATAATTGAGAAACAAGAAAATAGTAATGTTGAGAAACCAGTGAATAGGGATAATACCGCTGCTGTCAATAACAACACTTTGACTTATGAAAGTTTTCCTACAGATATAATTGGTGAATTGTCACAGGAAAAAGATAATTAAATTTTAAGATAAAATATCTCAACAATAAATTTAAAATTAATTGTATATTAATCTATCGGTGTTTATAATTACTGATACTAATTTAAATTCATTATCGGATAAAATTATGAAAAACTCAGGTAATCAACTAGAAAAATGTAAACAAGCCTATATATTAATTGACGAAACTATAGAAACAATTAAAAAAAATAGCAAAAATATTGTAACAAAAAAGCAAATTTTAATTGATAAAACTCACCTTGGTATTTGTGCTTCGTTAACTAGAAAAATTAATGATGATGTAGAGAAAAAAATATTTAACCCAGAAAATTTAAGACAGATTGATGATGATTCATCCGTCGATGTTATAGGGGGGTCGCAAGATTCAGATTCTTCGGAAAATTTTGGAAACGAATTTACTAATCAAATAAATTTACTATAAAAATTTATACGCTATATGCTAAATTTTAGACCGTTTCAAATTTGTCTTTACTTTAATCTGCATAATTAATATTTTATTAGCAGTTAAACTTACATATAAGTAATGTAGTAAGTTACAAGATTAAAATAAATAACGCGGCCTATTAAAAATAATGACTAATTTAAATAAAATAATATTATTTTTTCTATGCTGTATAATAATTCAAACAGCACAAGCCGTTTTACCAATCAAGATTGAAACTAAAACTTTTGGTAATGATGTAGTATTTATTTTTCACCGTGACAAAGATCAAATCATCAGCATCTCTGCAAAGAATAAGCTTATAACTGCACAATTAAATATTCCATCTGAATATGAATTGGTGAACCCTTCAGAATTTAAGAAACATGCCAGCAATTTTAAAATTCACCCAGATAAACAAAAAGTAGTATTTTCTATAAATGATGAATTACAATATCAAAAAATTATTAATGGTGAAATGTTAGATGCAATTAAGTTTAAATCCAAGCAAAAGAAGGAAGAAGATTTAACTAAAATTGGCATAATGAATAATGATCCAGGTGCGATAAAATATATTAAAAATGGGGATGATCATAGTTTATCTTTTGATTTCGGTAATGATGATAGTAAAATTGCTGCTTTTATTAAAGATAAATATTTATGGATAATATTTGATCAAAAGAAAATATTTTCATTTCAGGAAAATAAAATATTCAGTAAGTTTGAATTAATTGCTAGTGAAAAAGGTACTGTTATAAGATTGATAATTGACCCAAAATTCAAAAATTTAGATATTTCAAAAACGAAATCAGGTTGGAATGTTAGTCTCAATAATTCAAATCATAAGAAAAATACTAAATCATTATTATTAGAGGAACTACCAAACCAAAATGGCTATTTCATCAAAGGAAATTTTGTTAAAGATGAAATCATTACTTTCTTAGATCCAGAGCTTGGAGATTTAATTGCAACAATACCAGTAAGTACTGAAACAAGTAAGGTAAGCGATCAAAAAGATCAAATCGAATTTAGTTTATTAAAAACAGCTCAAGGTATTGCTATTATTTTACTTAGTGATGATTCTTTAATTGAAAAATATGTTGAAGGAATAAAAATTATAGCAAATACAAAATTGCCTGAAGAAGAATTTATAAATCCTGAAAATTCTCATGCAGCTATGTTAGATAATATCATTAAACTACCGTCTATTTTGCCATATCTTGATAAAAGTCTTGATATTATTGATTTTAATCAACAAAAAAGTAGATTAATTAGTGATGCATCTGCACACAAAGATGATGTTGATGGTTATTTAAAAAACTTAGCTTTAGCGAAGTTTTTTTTTATTAATACTTGGTATTATGAATCTTTAGACGCGCTTAAAATAGCTAAACAATTTTCACCAAATGATTACCAGTCCAGCCTACAGGCGAGATTTTTAGCTGCGGTTAATTACACAATGACTAATCAATTTGAATTAGCCAAAGATTTATATAAAGATTTATTACTATATAATGACATAAAGCAAATCCCAGAAATTAATCTTTGGAATTTATATAATGAGTTTGCTTTAGGAAATAATCCAAATTCGATAGGAGTTTTAAATTGTTTGTCTAAAACTATATCTTTATATTCTGATGATAAATATTGGCGTCTAGTTTTGGGTGAAATTGAACTTGGGTTAATAAATAATGATTTAAAAATACTTGAAAAATTATTCAAGGAAGTGCGAGAACCAGCTAAAGGCAGTGTATATAGTAATAGTTTGAAATTTTATAAAGCAAATTATTATAGAAAAAAAGGTCAAATAAATTTAGCAAAACAATATTTCAAAGAGTTAATTGAGCAAGAGAGTGACTTATATAATAAAGTAAGAGCTGAATTTAATTTGAGTAATATCCGTTATGACGACAAAGAAATATCATCAGAAGAAATGATCAAAATATTAGAGCGCCTCAGGTTTGTTTGGCGTGGAGATCAGTTAGAATATGATATATTATTTAAATTAGCAAATTTATATCGCGATCAAAAAGATATACTAAATGCACTGAGAATTTATCAATATGCACAACTAGCTTTTGCTAATAAAATAAATAATTTCCATATTACTACAGAAATGGCCAAAATATTTAATAGTGTATTCCTGCCTGGCGGTGTTGGTGAGACAATGGATGATTTTACTGTTGTTGCATTATTTTTTGAATTTAAAGAATTAAATCCTATTGGTGATCAAGGTGACGAAGTAATTATAAGCATAGCAAAGAGGCTTATAAAACTTGATTTGCTTGATAGCGCTGCTGAATTATTACGTCATCAAGTGACTTATCGTTTAAAAGATATGAAAAAAGTTCTTAATGCTGACATTTTAGCGGTGATTTTAATTCTAGATAACAAGCCAAATGAAGCTATTCTAGTGCTTGATGAGACAGACAAGGATAATTTCAACTATAATGAACATCAATATAGAATACGCCTGAAATCTAAAGCTTTAATGTCTCTTGGAAAATATGAAGAGGCGATGAATTACTTAAAAGATGATAATTCCAACGATGCTGAAATATTACGTCGTGAAATTTTATTTCAAGAAAAAAACTGGGCTAAATATATTGATCAAGTTAGTGGTGACCTAGATAAATTATTAATGCAAATAGACGCTGATTCAAGCGCTGCACAAGATATATTGCGCTTATCAATTGCGTACTATATGATGAATAATCATGAACAGTTAGTAAATTTAAGCGCTATGATTGATGATAAAAATATAGTGCTTAAAAACACAATTGATTTATTGCTAACAAGTTCAGGTGGAATTGATTATAAAAATCTTGATAGTAGTCTAAACATTGACCAGATGAAAATATTACTTGATAAATATAAAAATCAATTTTTAGATAAATAGATTTAAGGAACTTAATAATAATGTATAGTTTATTTAGCAAACTAAAGACTGCTCTATCTAACACTTCTAGTAAAATTAGTGATGGCATTGAGCACTTATTCATAAAAAAAAGACTAGATGAAAAAACATTAGAGGAATTGGAAGAGTTACTAGTAACTGCTGATATTGGCATTAATGTATCTGATAAAATTATTGCAGAGTTACGCAAGCATAAATTTAACAAAGAAGTTAGCAGCGATGAAATCAAACAAGATTTGAGTGAAATAATCAGCAAAATCTTAAATCAACAAAATCATCTTATAGAACTTTATTCTGATAAGTTAAATATAATTCTTGTCTGTGGAGTCAATGGCAATGGTAAAACCACAACTATTGGTAAAATGGCTGCAAATTACATCGCGATGGGCAAAAAAGTTTCAATTGCTGCATGTGATACTTTTAGAGCGGCTGCAGTTGAACAAATTGAAAAATGGGCTGAGCGCTCTGGTGCGCGCGTATATAAAGGCAATGATAAAGCGGATCCAGCAAGCGTAGCTCACAAAGCAATAATTGATTCATTAAGTAATTGTACAGACATATTATTTATTGATACAGCTGGAAGGCTGCATAATCATAAAAATTTAATGGAAGAACTAGCAAAAATAATTAGAGTAATTAAGAAAATAGATGATAGTGCTCCTCATCATTCTCTATTAGTTATTGATGGCACGACGGGGCAAAATGCCATCACTCAAGTTGAGCAATTTAAAGCTTTGGCTGATGTGACAGGATTAATTATTACCAAACTAGATGGTACTGCAAAAGCTGGCGCAGTTGTTGGAATTGTACAAAAATTTAACTTACCCATTCATTTTATTGGTCTTGGTGAAGGTGTTGATGATTTGAAAAACTTTGATCCAGATAATTTTGCTAAAGCATTAGTGAGCTTGGTATAAATTTATTTAAAAGATATATTGACTTTGATGTCGAATCGTTTACATATTAAATAAGTTTTTTAGATAATTGGATTTATATATGAATAAAAATATTTTAGTCGCTCTTATAATATTATTTAATATAAATAATTGTTTAGCTACCGAGAATCAAACTTTCGAAAAAATTTTTAAGGATAAAATTAGTGCTGCATCATTAAACATTGATGAAGGTGATGTTGAAGTACAAAGCCATGCTGAAAGTTTTGTTAAAGTTTTATACACACCGCATGCTGAAGTATGCATTGTCAAAATTGATGCAATTAATAATAAGCTTAACATTAAAAATAATAAAAAAGAAAATGGATGTTCTTGTGATTATAAGATTTTTCTGCCTGAAGATGTGGCAGTTAATGCAAATCTTGGAGCGGGTACAATTAATGTAAACGGCCTAAAATCAAAAATGGAATTTAATTTAGGGGCAGGGGATGTTAGTATTTTCAATACTACAGGTAACATTAATTTGAATATGGGAGCAGGGAACGTTAAGTATAGTCCAGCACTCTCATCTGCAATTCAAAATTTTGAAATTAATTTGGGAAGTGGTGAACTTGAATGCGCTTACCCTAAAGATACAAGTGTAAAATTACCAGAATATAGTTTTATGGCAAAGCTAATTTCTTCTGTAAAAATAGTTGATAGCAATTATAATTATGAAATATCAGGCTCAATGGGGAGTGGTACAGTAACATTAACTTATAAGTAGTCTTGGGTGTTTGC
>RXKF01000056.1:0-11265 GCA_003963235.1 Rickettsiales bacterium | reverse complement strand
ATTTTTCTTTGTTCTGACCTAGTGAGCGTTCACAACTTTTGTTATGAATGATTAATTGGTAATTTAATTAGTTTTGTCTTCGCCTCTGTTCGTGTCATCCTCGCGAAGGCGAGGATCCATAAGGAAAATTTGCCCGGGTTGTTGCTTTTTTTTTGGATTGCCGCCTTCGCGTCAATGACACCAAGGTGCGCTTCATAACTTGATTATGGTGAAC
Source organism: Rickettsiales bacterium (assembly GCA_003963235.1). Classification (GTDB taxonomy): domain Bacteria; phylum Pseudomonadota; class Alphaproteobacteria; order Rickettsiales; family Rickettsiaceae; genus Megaera_A. Next base: position 11,051 of record RXKF01000056.1, on the reverse strand, counting down.
TTTCACCACTTAATAGTTGCAGTAGGAATCTGTCATAGTAATTATTTATGTATGCAAAAAGTTTTAAATCAATTCTAAAGCTGCTTTTTCAAGGATATTTATTTTATCTCGAATACTAGCAGCTTCTTCGAAATCTAAATTTTTAGCAGCATTCCTCATTTCTTTGCGTAATTCATCAATATATTTTGCAAGCTTAGCTGGATCTGATATAGTATTTTTGATTTTCTGCTCGCTTGCAGATGTGACTCCTTTGAATTTTTGCAGCTCTTGCAGAGCATGAATTTTAGTAGTAACTGTGGTTGGTGTTATGCTATGCTTTTCATTAAATTCCGCTTGTATTTTTCTTCTTCTCTCTGTTTCAGACAAAGCTTTTTCCATTGATTGAGTCATTTTATCGGCATATAACAATACTCGTCCTTCACTATTCCTTGCAGCTCTACCAATTGTTTGAATAAGAGAAGTTTCTGATCTCAAAAAACCTTCTTTGTCAGCATCAAGTACGGCAACTAAGCCACATTCAGGAATATCTAAACCTTCTCTAAGTAAATTTACACCAACAATAATATCAATTTCACCTTCTCGTAAATTTTTAATAATTTCAATTCGCTCTAAAGTTTGTATTGTTGAATGTAAATACGCTACTTTTAAGCCATTTTCTGTTAGATAAGTTGTTAAATCTTCAGACATTTTCTTAGTTAGTGTTGTAACAAGTACTCTAAAGCCTTTGCCAATAGTATACTTTATTTCCCCAATTAGATCTTCCACTTGGTTTATTGCGGGTTTGACTATGCAAATAGGGTCAAGCAGACCAGTAGGTCTGATTATCTGCTCAATAATTTCACCATGTGTTTGTTCTAGCTCAAATGGCCCAGGAGTAGCTGAGACAAATATCGTTTGTGGTCTGAACTCAAGCCACTCTTCAAACTTAAGTGGTCTATTATCTAGAGCAGATGGCATTCTGAAACCATATTCAATTAATGAACTTTTTCTGGCTTTATCGCCATTATACATTGCTCTGATTTGAGGAATCATAACATGTGATTCATCCACAAAAAGTAATGCATCTTTTGGTAAATATTCAAATAATGTTGGTGGTGGCATGCCTTGCTCACGCCCAGTAAAAAATCTAGAATAATTCTCAATACCTTTGCAAGTACCCATTGATTGCAGCATCTCTATATCATATTGTGTGCGCTGGGTAATGCGTGCTGCTTCTAATAATTTATTATTATCATGCAAATATATTAAATGCTGCTCAAGTTCTAGTGATATTTCATCAATTGCTTTTTTGACAATGGATTCTGGCATTACAAAATGTGAACTGGCGTAAAGCGTTACTTCATCAAAATTACGAAATTTTTCACCAGTTAAGGGGTCAAATTCATTAATTGTTTCAAGTTCATCACCAAAGAATGTAAGTCGCCACGCTCTTGTTGCATAATGCGACGGAAATATATCGATATTTTCACCATTAACTCTAAAGCTGCCTCTCTCGAAGGCTATATCATTTCTTTCATACTGGAGCTCTACCAGCTTATTTAAAAATTCTTTTCTTTTATATTCATCGCCACATTTAAATTTTAACTTCATTTGATAGTAAATTTCAGGAGAACCCAAACCATAAATGCATGATACTGATGATACAACGATAACATCTCTTCTCTCCATTAGCGAGCGAGTTGCTGAGTGGCGTAGTAGGTCAATTTGCTCATTTATGGATGAATCTTTCTCTATAAATGTATCCGTTCGCGGAAGGTATGCTTCTGGCTGATAATAATCATAATATGAAACAAAATATTCAACCGCATTTTCTGGAAATATTTCTTTCATTTCAGCGTATAATTGTGCAGCTAGTGTTTTGTTATGAGCCATCAATAGCGTTGGTCTGTTGGTTTGCTCAATAACATTCGCCATAGTGAATGTTTTACCAGAACCAGTGATACCAAGTAGCATTTGTGACTTATCGCCATTTGCTAAACCGTTCACTAATTTTTCAATTGCTTGAGGCTGATCCCCGTTTGGTTTATAGGGAGAATGAATTTTGAAATTGGTTGACATGAATTTTATTAGAACTATATTTAGTTAAACAGTAATATTTATTATAATTTTTTATAAAATAATTATCCATGAAAAAGATCATAATTTACACTACTACAATTTGCCCATACTGTGATCGCGCAAAAGCATTGCTTAAAAGAAAAAATTTATCTTTCGAAGAAATCAATGTGGAAGACGAAAATACACGTAATCTAATGGTTCAAAAAGCTAATGGTAGAAAAACAGTGCCACAAATTTTTATTGGTGATTATCATGTTGGTGGTTGCGATGATCTTTATTCATTAGAACAAAATAATAAACTTGACGAACTGATAATTTAAATGTGTTAGTTCACGACTCAATTATCGTGAACGCTCACTTAACCTTCTTATAGAAGATCAATTGCTTCAAGCTGTATCTGTATTATCGCTCACTTCATGTGTAGGAACTGCCAATAAAGCAACATATGGATCTTGTGCACCATTATCTATAGCTAGAATTTGCGCCTCGATTTGAATTGGTTGAGCAGCTGGATCATCTACTATTAACGCAGCCATTTCAGTGGTAACTGCATTAACATCGTCATTATTTGGAGCTATCACTTGATCATCCTCACTACTTTCATCTTCAGAGCCGCTTGAAACCACTAAATTAGCTGTTGGAGGTGGGGTATAATTTAATATATCGTTTAATTCTAGTGGAGCTTCAAGTTTTTCGTTATGAATACCAAGGGATAGAAAGTTTTCTGAGTTATTATTATTAAAATTGACTGGAAATGAATTTTTTATTAAGTTTTTTGTTCCTCCTGGTAAGTATTGTACGGCTGATATAATAGTTTTACCTATTTTAATAGTGCAATCTTTAAAATTTGTATTTGTCTCATCAAATAATTCCTGACAATTACCATAATTAGTTGGAACAAAACCAACTAATTTTTTAAAATCTGTTGTAAGCTGAGTAAAATAATTTTTTAATTGCAAATATTTGTATTCAGGAATTTTTGGTTCTGATCCTTCACCATTTGTAAAATATTTAAAAGTTTGACCAATATTTTGTAGCTGCTCATCAAAATTAAAATTAGAATTGTCTCGTGGATCTTTTTTTGTAAAATGTATATTAACATATATTGCATCATGTTCAGAATATTTGTCAATCTCACATACTGTAGCATTTGCCGAAGGAGTCTCGGGTTTTTTAAATTTTAGGTATCCATTATTATCTTCATTTTTATAAATAATTACTATGTGTCTACCTTTCTCTACTGATTGATCTATCATATCCTTAGAAAGATCTATACCCACTGACTTTAAGACAAAATTCTTGCTTGGTACTGAGATCATATCTGGAAAACCACGATCAGTTAACGCTTGTTTCTGTTCGATAGTTAGCTCAGCATCTTTATAATTATGCTCTAAATGATAATCTGAAGAGTAGTCGATAGCTATTTGATTTGTTGTATTATCAAAATATTCATGTACTTTAGGAAGACCTTTTGCTTTTATCAATAACATATCTAAAAAATGATCTATTTCATCTTCGTGATTTAATGTGATTCCGCATTCATATTCGACTACGCTATTAGCTTTTATTAGTGTTGGATTAGGAGATAAATTTTCTAATTTAAATATACTTTGTTTATCTGAATATTTAGGATTTGCTTCTATGTTCTTATATTCATCGCTTGTAGTAAAAAAGAGATGCCCTTTAAATGTCGGTAATTTTGGTTTATTCTTAGGATCTTTAGCTTGTGGTGGTCTATTATTTGGAGTAATGCTGTATGTAATCATATTAATAACCTATAAAATATTTGATTAATAGCAATTTAACTAAAATAATGCTATTAAGCTAAATATTAAACCATGGGTTTAATTAGTCAACAAAAATTATTGGTGCTAGTTCGACTGCCAATAATTTTTAAAGTGAGCGTTATTCACCAAATATCGTGCTGATTTTTTGTTTGTCCATTTTACGTACCTAGTAATCGTTTATAATAAATCAAAAAGTTGTAAAAACTTATGCTCCAAAATTCATTTTGTGGAGTTTTGGCTGACAAAAACTCTATTTTTTCTCCAGAGCAATCAAGTAAAATTCACTTGATTCTTTTCGACTCGAGTCTGGTTTAAAATGTTTTACTGTTTTAAAATTCTGTTTTACCATATTAAGTAAGTCGCTTTCAGCGCCACCTCTAAATATTTTGGCAACAAAATGACCACCTGGTTTTAATATTTTTAAAGCAAACGATGCTGCCAGTTCACACAGAGCCATAATTCGTAAATGATCTGTTTGACTATGCCCCGTAGTATTTGCAGCCATGTCACTCATCACTACATCGGCTAATTGATTATCTAAAGCATTAATAATCAATTCTTCAGCGTCTGCATCATTAAAATCTTTGACAAATGAAATGACACCCAGAATATTTTCAATTTCGAGTAGGTCAATTGCTATAAGCTTGTTTTTCGCATTTGAAATATCTGATTTAATGAACTTGGCAGCAACTTGCGACCACCCACCAGGCGCAGCGCCAAGATCTATAACATTATATCCTGGTTTTAAAATATTAAATTTTTCATTAATTTCCAGAATTTTATATGCTGCTCTTGATTTGTAGCCGTCAATCTTAGATCTAACAACATATTGATCATTTAATTGCCTCTTTAACCATGAAGTTGAAGAGGTTTTTCTACGCTTAGCAGTTTTAACTTTAACAAATTTTCCACGATAACCAGTTGAGCTATTCATTTTGATAGCCTCGCTGTGCTGTAATTATCTAAAACTGAATTTACAAATCCAACTTCCCCCAAATCTAGCATATCGTTTGCTATATCTGTATATTCGTTAATAATTACATTTCGTGGCGTATCTGGAAAATAGATTATTTCACAAATGGAAACTTGCAAAGTCGCTAATAATAATTTCGGCAACGATTTTAAAGTCCAATCGTCAATAAGATAGCTAGTAATAATTTCGTTTATTTCTCCAATATTTTCATATGAATAATGGACTAATTCTTTTAAAAAACTATAACTTGGTTTAAGTTTCATGTTCGTATCACGATGAATTTCATGATCATTCTTGACATCTTTGTCTTTATAAAAATCAATAATGCGCAATAATAATGTTTCTACATCTGAATCATTTTGACTATTTCCAAGTTGATATATTGTTTGAATGGCAGCAATTCTAGCAATCGATTTTGAGTTTAGCTGTATTTTGGTCATGTAAAACTTATAAAGTATTGAATATAATTGCTGCAGTCTAACAAAAAAAACACTATTGGTAAAGAAGCACATGTTCCTAATATGAAATATATTATTTAAAATAATTTCATTTTCATGAGTTTTGCATTTAGAACTCATTTTTAAGTTGTATTTTTTAAAGACAATGATATAAGAAAAAATAAACAAATACTATATAGCTATAGAGAGGGTTTAGTGACTAAGGTGTCAAAAATAATAATTTTTCTTGTTTTAAGTGTTGCCTCGCTGCAGACATTAGCAGAAAAAGTGAACAAAATTCAAATAAGTGGCAATCATCGTATTGAGAATTCAACTATTGAAGAATATTTAGGTGTTGGTGTTGGTGATGATATTACTCCACTCACTAAAAGTAATGCCATTAAAAATCTATATGCAACATCTTTGTTTGATAATATTACGATAGATTTTCAATCAGGGACGTTAAAGGTTATTGTAGAAGAAACTCCTTTTATTAGTAAAGTTGTGTTTAAAGGTAATAGCAAAATTAAAACTAATACGTTTGAAACTGAACTATTCACAACAGCAGGTGAGAGCTTAAAAAAAATAAAATTAAGCGCTGATGTTGAAAAAATGAAAGAAATGTATAAAAAAGCTGGAAGGCATTCAGCGAGAGTAAAATCAATTGTTGAAAAGCAGCAAAATAATAGAGTGAAAGTTATTTTTGAAATTGATGAAGGACCAAAAACTGGCATTAAATCTATTAATTTTGTTGGAAATGAACATTATAAGGACTCCGAACTTAAATCTGTTATATTAACTAAAGAATCTAGATGGTTTAGATTTTTGGAAACAAATGATACATATGATGCAGAAAGAATTGAATATGATAAATATTTATTAAAACAATTTTATAATTCTGTTGGTTTTGCCGATTTTAGATCAATTTCTGTAACTTCTGAACTACTTCCAACTAAAGAAGGATTTATTTTAACTTATTCCATTGAAGAAGGAAAAAAATATAATTTTGGTAAAATTGATTTAATTAATAAAATAAAAGCGATTGATGATAAAACAGTACTAAAATTCATCACAAATCTTCAAGGTAAAACTTTTAACGCAAATACTATTCAGTCAATGACGGATCAAATATCCAGTTATCTAGCAAGTAATGGTTATGCTCAAACAGAAGTAACACCAGAATTAAAACCTGATGTTAATACAGGCATAGTTGATGTTACAATTATAATTGATGAATCATATAAAATTTTTATCAATCGAATTAATATTGTTGGTAATTTAAGAACAGAAGATCAAGTAATCAGAAGGCAGTTAAAAATTGCTGAAGGAGATAGTTTTAGCAGAAATAAAATTGATAGAGGCGAAAAAAATATTAGAAACCTCGATTATTTTAGTACAATGTCTTTAAAAATTGAACCTTCCGAAAATATTGATCGATATAATATAAATATTGATGTTGAAGAAAAATCGACTTCTTATTTAGGTTTTGATATGGGTTATAATACTTCTGGTGGACCTTTCGGAAAAGTCTCTTTTGTAGAGAGAAATCTAGTTGGTTCAGGAAAATATTTAAGCACAGGGATTCAAGCTGGCAGAAAAAGTATTTATTACTATCTAGGCGTCACTGATCCTGCTTTTATGGAGAAGGATTTATCTTTAGGGGTGAATTTAACAAGAAGTGAAAATGGTAAGGGTAGTGGTTTTGCAAATGGTGAGCAAAATTATTCTATGAGTTCTACGGGAGTCAGATTCACACTAGGTTATAATATCACAGATGATCTTGCTCATGAACTTGAGTATTCAATTAAAAAAGATGAATTAAAGACCTCAGTTCAATCATCTTCGATATTCATTAGAGAGCAGATGGGTAACTATGTGACATCGGCAATTAATCATAGTTTAACTTATGACAAAACTGATAGCAGAATAGTGCCTAAAAATGGTTATTTAATTTCTGGTACACAGGAATTTGCAGGTCTTGGTGGAAATACTAAATATGTTAAACACGATATTAGTGGTAAAATATTTAAATCTTTTATTGAAAATAAACTGACTTTAAGTTTTTCTAGTACTGGTGGACATATTGCTGGTATTGGTGGTAAAAAAATACGTATTTCAGATCGCTTTAATATTGGTGATTATTCCTTACGTGGTTTTGCAAATGGTGGTGTTGGTCCAAGAGATATTGCAACTAAAGAGGGTTTAGGTGGACAAAAATTCTACACTTTATCTACTGAGTTGAATTTTCCATTATTCTTACCTAAAGAATTTGATATTTCAGGTTCATTATTTGCAGATGCTGGATCTGTATGGGATGCTGATTCAATAACTTCTGAGGGTTTTCATAATAAAAAATCTATAAGAGCATCTGTTGGTTTTGGTTTCACTTGGTTGACGAGAATAGCCCCAATCAGAGTTGATTGGGGATTCCCAATCAAGAAAGAAAAATATGATGAAACGCAAACATTTCACATCAAGTTTTCTACCCACTTTTAACATACTTGTATAAAGCCATGAAAATATTAGGCTGTAACATTTTTAATTTTATCGGGGGAGGGATAACTTCCCCTTTATCTATGTTAAAAGAATTTACAAGCAAGATTTTTTCTTTAAATTTAGTATGTGCTTTTGGAGTATTATTACTGGCTTCCATTGATGCATGTGCAGAGGAAAAAATTTTCAACTCAAAAATAGCCGTAGTTGATGTTGAATCAATTTTAGAGCACTCACTGGCAATTAATCACATCAAAAAAACAATTAATAATATAAGCAATAAAATCCAAAATGATTTTACTCAAAAAGAAATTGAGCTTAAAGAATTTGAACACGAGTTGATTAAACAAAGAGGCGTGATTAGTGAAGAAGATTTTAATTTAAAGGTAGTGAAATTTAATAAGGATGTTAGCGTAGCGCAGCATAAAATGCAGAAAAAAAAAATAGCTCTTGAGCAAGCTCATTCAGAGGCAATGGCGATTGTTCATAAAAATACAATCAATGTAATAAGCAAATTATCTAACAAATATGGTTTTGATATAGTTCTGCCAAGTGCACAGGTAATGTTTGTAAAAAATAATTTAAACATTACTCTGGAAGTGATCAGCGAGCTTAATGAAAAGCTGCCTATGGTCGAAGTTAAGTATAATATTGATAATTGAGGGTAGTATACGTTAAGTGTGCGTTCACTACCATTCCCACCTACGATGTCATTGCCGCGAAGGCGGCAATCTAGAAAAAAGTAACAACCCGCACCAATTTATTTGTGGTGAACAATCACAATTGATAATTTGGCTAGTGGCGTCATTACTTTAAACCATTCTTGTCATTGCCGCGAAAGCGAAAAAAAGCAACAACCCGCGCCAATTTTCCTTATGGATCCTCGCCTGCGCGAGGATGACATCGAGGTTTATTTGATAATTTAATTATTGTAAATGCTTACTCACTTAATTATCGTGCACGCTCACTATTTGTGGATTCCCGACTTCTCGGGAATGACACCAAGGTGCGTTGCATAACTCGGGTTATAGTGAATGTACACTACGTTAAAGCTACAGACTTAAACGGATACTTGTCTAGTATATATTAAACTATATTCTCAATTTTCAATATCTTGGGTTGTGGTTTGAAGAGTTGATATTGATTCATTTTCTTTTGTTTGAATGTAAGAATTTTGTTTTTCTTCTATATTTTTTATTTGGGGTTTTTTACTAATTTCTTGAATGTTTGCTTCCAATTTTATTAATTCAGTATTACGATTACCTATTACATTGTCTAGTCCATCCAAGCGTATTCCTGATTCTACTTTTAATGTCTTATTGTGTGTGTTGTTGTTCATATTATGTTCTTTAAAAAATAGTAGTATAAAAATTATTATTAATATAAGAGACAAACTAAGATAAAAACATTTAATAATTATCTTTAGATAGTTATTTTCCTTATTTGTATCTTCTTGAACTATTTGTACCAGCTCCACATAATCTTTATTAAGTATTGCATCTTTTGCTTTTTTAGCATTTGTTATCATAAAACATAAATAATGTACAGCTATAAAAATAGCTACTACAAGCAATAAGCATACAATAAAGAAAATTATTTTTAATGCTATGGACACAGATATTTGTTCATATATTTGAGGAAATATGCCAATAATAAAACCAAAAAATATAGGAATCGTGGTATTTAAAAAAGTAACTAATGAATTTTTAGTCTTTTCTTGATAATTTTCAATTTTTTCTATTAAATTATTTTTTTCTAGGCTTGTCATATTTTATATCACTAATTATTGCAGCTATTTATGAATCTACTTTAATTTTATGCTTTAAGTTGACTAATTTAATATGACAATTAACGGTACATTTTTTATTATCAAGCTTGGTTTTTGCAATTGAACCATGTTTTTTCTTAAGACCTAATGTTTTAAGAAATTCTTGAGATTCTTTTTCCAGATAACGAATTTTTACTTTAGCAGTTCCTTGCATTTTCATGCCAATCACCTCGGCAGCTTTTTCAGATATATCAATGATCCTGCCTTTAACGTAAGGACCTCTATCGTTAACTAAGACTATAACCGATTTGTTATTAGATAGATTAGTCACTTTTACAATTGAAGGAAGCTGTAGAGTGCGGTGAGCAGCGGTCAACATTTGTCTGTTATAAATATCACCATTTGCAGTTTTTTTGCCATGAAATCCATCATGCTTGCCATACCAAGAAGCAATACCAACTTGTGTAAAACTTCTGACCTCACGTGGCTTATAAGATGAATTATTAACTTTATATTCCTTTCCAATCTTATAATGCCCTTTATAGTGAACATTTCCTCTGTCATCTTTAGAAAATTTTCTGTAATCAGAATTAGAATAATTTTGAGTAGTGCTACATGAGCTGATAAATGAACATAAAAGTATCAAAAATATAAATTTAATATTGTTTTTAAAATAAAGCATTTTTACTAATCAATATTGAATTACATCATCACTTTCATCTTCAACCAATGTATCGCTAGAATAATCATTTTTTTCATTATTAGTGCTTAATTCATCATCTTCTTTTTTAGCAGGAGCAAGTTCTGGTACAATACGAACATGACTAATTACTTTTTCCACGCCATGTATGTTTGATGCAATGTCGGCTACCATTTCAAGTTCTTCCTTAGAGCGAGCTATGCCAAATAAATAGACAATGTCATTAACTGTAACTACTGTAAAATTGCCAAATTTTATATCATGATTTAAAAATGTTTTCGATTTAATTTGACTGGTAATTAATGTGTCTCTGGTATATTGCACCAGATCAAATGTGTTGCTATTTTTATCCACTTTGAGCTCATTTACAACTTCCACCACATCTTTTTGCCATGCGCTTTCAATTGCGGAAACTACATCTTCTTCTTTATCAACTGTTCCAGTTAATAAAACACGTTTCATAAAAACTTCAATTTTAATTTTTGCATATAATTCGCGAAAGTTTTTCTTAATGAACGATGCTTTGATTAGATTTGAAATTTTTATATCAATCAATGCATCATTTGCAGATCTATCTTTAGCAAGAGTAAACACAGAACTTGCAGCGCCTGTGAATAAAACTGGTATGCATCCATGAATTGTGATCAGAGCTGAAGTGGCTATAAGAATTTTAGCAAAATTATTTTTTATTTTTAAAATCATGATTTATTATTTTTATATATTCCAAACTTTTTAGTATACTTATTTATCAAAAATTGGCAATTAGTAATTTTTGTTAACTATCCCAAGTGCTAAGCCACCGCTTAAAGCGGTGGAATCAAAGTGTTTGACATAC
>RXKF01000071.1 GCA_003963235.1 Rickettsiales bacterium | reverse complement strand
TTAAACAGCTGTATTTAGCTGCTTATGATCCAGAATTGGTTACCCAGCACCCGGATTGCATAAGCATCATAAGTTATGTAACTTGCGTAATTTATAAAATTGGCAAGGCTGATTATATCTGGCTGGAGTTCTTGATTTATATTCGAAAAAATTCCTCGGTTGCCAATAAAACCCACTCATACCAAGAATATCGTTTTGGATGCACTTCCCATGGCTGTATAGTAACGTAGATCAAATGAACCTGGATCATACATTCAGATCACGGCTTACAATACAGTAGCGTGGACTGGGAGAAATTCTGTCAAAAACATAATTTGGTTCAGAGTATGAGTCGCCACCTTGCGCAATATACAGCTCATGTTGGGGGATAATGCTGTTGCTGTATCCCTTTTTTTTAGGATATTAAAAAGATGAGCCATAAAACACGAGAAATAGCCTGTGCGGATGTGTTTGATTATATCGAATATTTTACAATCGAATTAGGCGCCTTCACATCTGGATGGTATGAGCCCAGAAGCATTTGAGCCGCTTCAAAATGAAGGCTATCTCATGTTTAGGATACTGTGAGCAATCCAGTAACTATTTTTGCTTCCCATTTTTTGGTTTATAACCAACATTTAATAGATGTGAAAAATATTTTTTAACATTCTCTTGATCTGTTAATTCGGCTTCAATTCTTTCCTGAAAATCTTCTTGTGTTTCGCCTATCTTTCCAAAAGCACGTCCAAAATCTGGATTGTCATCAATATCGCAAAGTTTTTGCGCAAAATATGAAATTTGCTTTGCTGTTAATTTATATAAATTTTCTGGAGCTCTATCACTGAGTATTAGAACGGTATCTTTTTCAAAAAAAGTAAACTCTATATCAGTAATAGTCCTACCTTCTTTTTTCTGGGTATAAGTAACTTCAATATCAGTAAATTTATTGATTTGTTCTATAGCAACTTTTAGAACGCGCTTTTTAAAATCTCCCATTTGAGAGTATTCATCTTCTAGCAAGCCTAATTTCTCTCTAAGATCTGCTATAGGGACATAAAGCTTACCTGTGGATCTCCAACGTATTAAAAGCTCGTACAATCGAATAGAGTAAACACTGGTAAGTTGTGAAATTTGCTTAAGTTCATATCTAGTAAATTTTTCTTCAAGCTTAATGAAAAGCGGAAGGATATCTGGCGCAAATATCAACTGCACACATGCAGCCTCTTTGACATAACCTACTTTGGATACCCATCGACTCTTATAAACTGCTTTTTTTCCTGTAACAGGATCTATTGTTTTATAAGTAAGCCTACGTTCAAATAAATTATCACATGCTGCTTGTAATGCTTCGTATGCTGATTGTCGGCCAAGCTTGAACTGTTTCATATACTCCGAGGCATGAATCGTTAACATAGTCTCGGCCGTTAATTCTTTTTCAATCTCACGGGCAGCAAGAATTGCTATTAAAATTAATCTTTGTTCTGAAAGATTTAGTGCATAGGAAGCTTCAATTAAATTATTATCTTTATAGATTACATTGCTCATATGTTAGTGCTAAAAAATTTGATTACCAATATATGGACAATACTACTTAACGTCCATAAACGGAAGTGTTTTTTTTGAAAGGAATTTGTCCATTTATGTAAGGAATCTGTCCTCTTATATAAAGGAATCTGTCCTTTTATATAAAGGAATCTGTCCACTTATTGGTAGGAATCCGTCCACTTATTGGTAGGAATCTGTCCACTTTAATTCTTTATATTCCCCTGATATCAATAGTTACAGCTGTTATATAAATAATAAATTTAAAATATATATAAAATAATAAAAAAGAACCTTACTTGTGGATAACTTTTAAATTATTTTTTTATCACGATAGTTGATTTTTACATGAAATCATTTTACATTACTTAAATTATTAAACTTACGTAACTTACATAAAATATGATTATATTAGTTGGTGGTGAAAAAGGCGGTGCTGGAAAAAGCTGCTTATCTCAAAATTTAGCAGTATACCTTCAAACAAAAAATAGGGATGTCCTTTTATTAGATGCAGATCCTCAAGGAACAACAACTGATTGGATAAAAGAACGTGATGATAATGATGATTTAAAAGATATTCCTTCAGTTCAAGCTTCTGGCAATATCCGCTCAGTTCTCAAAGATCTGCAAGGTAGATATCAGGATATTGTAATTGATGCTGGTGGGCAAGATTCAGAAGCTTTACGTTCTGCAATGACAATAGCTACTCATATGTTATTACCTTTTAGACCAAAACGAAGGGATTTAAAAACATTAGCACATATGGAACAAGTTTTAAAATTAGCTAAAACTGTCAATCCAGATCTTATTGCAAGAGCAATTATTACACAATGTCCAACGTTACCATCACAAGTTCAAAGAATTTTAGATGCGAAAGATGCATGTAAATCATTTGGTATAAATGCGTTAAATGCGATTACGACTAATAGAAATGTCTATGATGACGCTGATGAAAATGGCCTTTCTGTTTTTGAAGTAAATAGTGATCAAAAAGCAAAAGCAGAGATTAAAAATATAGCTAATGAATTTTTAGGAATTTAATCATGGCTGGATTAAACGGTTTAAAAAAGAAAGTTGAAATATCTCCAGAAGATCAGTTAGCAGAAGTATTCATATCTGGGGCTGAAAAAAGGGTAAGAGCTTTAGAAACCAAAGAGAAAAAATTTATTAGATGTACATTTTCTTTGAATGATGAAGTTAATCAGTTAATTGATGAACTGGTAGTTAAAAGTCAAAATGCTCGTGTTAGTAGATCAAGTATCGTTAGAATTGCATTAGAAAATTTGGCTTCAAAAAGCTCTGAAGAAATTAAAGAAATAGTTAATCAACAACTTCCGTAATAACTTATTTAAGTTACGTAACTTATGATTGTTACGTAACCTTATCTCTTATAAATTATTACTAAAATTTTTTTATAGATTTTTATAACTCATAAAATAACAAAGAAATAACTAGGCAACAATTCCCTTAACAACTTATTCAAGTTACGTAACTTATGATTATTACGTAATATTTTATCACACAAATAGTTCCTAAAAGCTTTCTAGTAGATTTTAAAAACTCAAATAAAATTAAAAAATGATTAGGTTCTTTGAACATTTTTTGTGCATTAAATTGGTTGTCATTTGATAAATAAGTTGTTGTTTTTATTAAATAAATTTTATTAACTTAGAGTTCATTTCCACACGTAATGTTATTTTTAAAGGGTCGCGACACAGCCATCGTCATTTTCTGAAAAATGAGTTTCCAGTAGATGTTTTAGATTTCTATAGTTTTTAACTAAGTACTGAATCAAGGATTTTAAACTATTGAAGATCATCTAGATATGTCGAGCCATTATCCATTGATTATTACGTTAATTTCCCATAATGGCCATTATATTAAATCAGTGTTAAAAATAAGCTTTACTTTAGTAACATAGCTACTAACTAGTTTACTAAATATTTTAGTAAACACTTTAGTAAATAAGGTTGAGAACGTGGATATACCAAATCATTTATCACACAAACCGATTGTAAAATTAGAAGATTACACTCAATTAGATGGCAAATTTACCAATCAAACAGATGCTGAGGGCTTGTCTATTGGTTTAGCGCAATGGAGTAATCCTAAAGAAATGGATTTGTCTGCAAAAGTCTGGAGATACACTGGCGAAAAGTGGTCTCGACAATCAGAAGAATTGCCTATGCATCGTGTATTAGATTTAGCTAGTTTGTTATGTGCTTCTATTAGTTATGCTAAGAATGAAACTTTGCCGATTTATGATGATTTTCATATCACTTTGTCAAAGAACCCTGCGTTAATTGAAGTTCTAAAAAAAGGTGTAGCTAATGATGAAGAGCATTTGGATAAATCTCTAAAAAGATTGTCTAGATATCTCAAAGCTTTGGGATATTAATTTTCTTTGTACACGACAAAAAAAGATAACTCATTGAAAAAATGGCATAATACTTGTTTTCTGACGACGAATATGATGACACATTTCAATGAGTTACATCTCATCTTAAACAAATATCTAAAGTGGAACAAGTCACATGCAAAATGTTTTACACTGATTATGCTTGCATTAATTGTAAAACAGACATGTAATCTTTCTTCTGCA
>RXKF01000044.1:11162-22311 GCA_003963235.1 Rickettsiales bacterium | reverse complement strand
ATGAGATTTGATAAAATGGATCATTCCTTCCTTAGTTTCATTGCTCTTGCTATCGCCAAATTATTTAAATTATTTTGTTATCAGTGCCATAAATTAACGTTTATTGAGCGAGCTGAATGCTATTTCCACACATGTTTAAAAACTCTCAGCTCTTGCTTGCTTCCAAGTATCTGCAAATATACCTGTAGAATTGGGATCTAGTAATTCACCAGCTTTTAAATGAGGATAAATATTGGCAAAGCTTTTACTAGTACTAACATCTGCATATCTTCGTATATGAGAGGAATTTAATTGGTCCGGATCATCGAGTCCTAACGCTCCGACCAATTCAAAAAATGAGTGCACTGTTTTTCTTTGGAAATTATATACACGCACAGACTTATCACTGACATCAAGTGATGACCAGCGATGCTTATTCTGAGTTGCAATACCAGTGGGGCACTTATCAGTATTACAACTTAAGGATTGAATGCAACCAAGCGCAAACATCATAGCTCTAGCTACGTTACAACAATCAGCACCAAGGGCAATTTTAGTGATCATATCATAACCAGTAGCAATTTTGCCGCTAGCTATAATTTTAATATCTTTTTTTAAGTTTGAGCCAACTAGACAATTATTTACAAAAGTTATAGCTTCATTAATGGGCGTTCCCAATCTATTTGTAAATGTAACAGGTGCAGCACCAGATCCACCTTCAGCGCCATCTATTGTTATAAAATCAGGCTTTATACCTGTTTCAAGCATTGCTTTACAAATGGCCATAAATTCTACCTTATGACCTAGACATAGTTTAAATCCTACAGGTTTGCCCCCACTTAAATGCCTAAGCTTTGCAACAAATTCAAGCAAGCCAATTGGAGTTGAAAACTCAGGATGCATGGCTGGTGAGATAGCATCTTGACCTGGTTCCAGCATTCTGATATTTGCAATTTCTGTTGTAACTTTTGCAGCTGGTAGAATTCCGCCGTGCGCTGGTTTTGCTCCCTGAGATAGCTTAATTTCTATCATTTTAACAACTTCTTGAGTTGCTGCCTTTTCAAACGCATCTGGATTAAATCGACCGTCACTGTATCGGCAACCAAAATACCCAGTACCAATTTGCCATACTATATCACCACCATTCTCTAAATGGTATGAACTAATGCCTCCTTCGCCAGTATTATGAGCAAAATTTCCTAATTTGGCTCCTTTGTTCAACGCTCTGATAGCATTAGGGCTAATAGCGCCAAAACTCATGCCAGATATATTAAGACGTGAGGATTCGTAAGGTTTTTTGCAATCAGGACCACCAATAATAATGCGTGTATTTTCATTAAGCACAGTCTTAGGTGCCAGAGAGTGATATGAGAATTGATAGCCTACACTGGTAATATCGTTTTTAGTACCAAAAGGGATAGTATCACTAACTCCTTTAGCTGTTTGATATATTAATGATCGAGTCTCGCGAGAATAGGGCGTACCATTCATATCATTTTCAACAAAATATTGTTGTATCTCAGGCCTGATTAACTCAAATATATATCTAAAATGACCAATAACTGGATAATTTCTTAATATTGTATGTTTAGTTGAGAATATATCATAAAGCCCAATGATTATATATGGGATTAAAATGAAAAGACCATAAATGACATCTGGCCAAAATGGATATAAAACACAAAATAATAATAGACTTAATGTTGAAATAGTATAATACAACCAACGCACGTTCATTTCCCATATTTAAATAATAAATATAGAATACTATTTATCTCATTTTAGCTAAACTTATTATTCTTTGGAAAGCCCGTTGGAGGGATTTTTCCTACACCACCGCGTTTTGCGCGCCACGACATAATTTGTGTTTCTAATCTAATTTTATTACCTAAGCTCCAACTTAAGCCCTCATTTGAATTAAAAGTTTTAATATCACTAAGCATAGCATGAGTATATTTTTGCAAACGAACACCTTGTCCCCGTTTCATTTCTGGAACCTCGTTAAGAGCAAATACTAGCAACTTTCTATTAGTGCCAATAATTGCTAGCATGTCGCCATTAACTGGAATACAAGATACGCATTTAACTCCTTCTTTTATCTGCATAATTTGCTTACCACTTTTAGTCGAGGCTAATACATCGTTAGTGCTAACTATAAAACCTCGGCCAGTGTTTGAGGCTAAAAGTAATTTTTGATCTTTAACGTAAGCAAACATGTTGATCACATCATGATTCTCAATATCCACCATTAATTTTATTGATTCGCCATGACCTTTACCTTTAGCAAAATTATCAGCTAAGACAGTGAAAAACTTGCCTCCAGTGGAGCAAATAAGGATATTGCTCGTAGTATATGTTTCAATAATGAAAGCCTCTGAATCGCCTTCTTTAAATTTAGTAGTCGATAAATCTAGACCATGATTTTTGATAGCGCGCACCCAACCCATTTTTGAACAAATTATAGTTATCGGTTCTTTTTCAATAAAGGCAGATATATCAATAATTTGAGAATTATTTTCAACTTCTTGAAAGTTTGTTCTTCTTGCGCCAAGTGCCGTGCTTAAGCTAAATTTTTTCTGAATATCAAGAATTTCACTTTTAATTAGCTTCCACATATGTTGTGGCTTATCAAGTATTTTATTTAAAGCAATGAGCTGTTTTTGGAGTAAATCATGCTCGGCATTAATTTGCTCTTCTTCAAGTTTACGAAGCGAGCGTAATTTTATATTCAATATTGATTCAGCTTGATTTGCATTTATATTAAATGTTTTGATTAATTCTTGCTTAGGGTCATCTTCTTCTCTGATTATCCTGATAACTTCATCAATATTTAAATAAGCAATTTTTAATGCAGCAAGCAATTCAAGACGATCATCAATTATCCTGATCTGATATTTAGTCCGACGCAATGTAATTTCTTGCCTATGATCTAAAAATTCTTGCAAAACTTCCTTAATGTTCATCACCCGTGGCACACCACTTTTGCTGAGCACATTCATATTAAGGCTGGCTCTTGACTCAAGAGCAGTTAATTTAAATAAGGATTCCATTATTATTTCAGGTGAAATATTTCGTCCTTTTGGCTCAATGATAATACGAATATTTTCATCTGATTCATCACGAATATTCCCAATTAATGGAATCTTTTTTTCATTAAGAAGCTGAGCAATTGCTTCAATTAATTTAGATTTTTGAATCTGGTATGGTATTTCAGTAATAACAATCTGATAAAGCCCATGGCTAAAAACTTCTTTTTCCCATTTAGCTCTGATTTTAAAACTACCCCGACCAGTTTCATAAGCCTGACGAATATTGTCAGCACTATCAATAATAATACCTCCTGTAGGAAAATCAGGACCTTTAATATATTGCATTAAATCAGCGCTTGAGGCATTATCAGGATTATCAATAATATGAATTAAAGCATCACATAATTCATGTAAATTATGTGGTGGTATGCTAGTAGCCATGCCAACAGCAATTCCTTCTGAGCCATTAGCGAGCAGATTCGGAAATTGTGCTGGCATCAAAGTTGGTTCAATATCTGAATCATCATATGTTGTGGTAAAATCAACTGTGTCTTTATCCAAATCCTGCATTAATAGTGTACATATTTCCGTCATACGAGACTCTGTATAACGCATTGCAGCTGCATTATCACCATCAATGGAACCAAAATTTCCTTGCCCGTCAATTAATGGATAACGAAGAGAAAAAGTTTGAGCCAAGCGTACCAAAGTATCATAAATAGCAATATCACCATGTGGATGATACTTACCAATTACATCACCAACAATTCTTGCACATTTTTTATAGCCAGAGCTTGGATCTAGTTTGAGCTTCATCATGGCATATAGTAAACGTCGATGAACTGGCTTTAACCCATCGCGCACATCTGGAAGAGAGCGAGACATGATTGTTGATAACGCATAAGATAGGTAACGCTCAGATATTGCAACGCCAAAATCTATATTTTCAACATTAGAATCATTATTAATTGTATTTTTATTAGTCATAAAATTTTATTTTATAGTATGTAACTATCACACTTATTTATATAAGATGTTCTACTATATCAGTAACCACCTTTAATAGTCAAATCTCCAATTAATACCTATGGAAGTATTTCCTTGTTGTTCAATAATATTTTCAATTGAAATTTTAGGAGTTAACTGTATTTCTACTCTAGTTTTAGTTGTATCTGCTTGTTGACCTTGCTCAATTTCAAAATAGATTTTATCGGTTAAATATTTTCCCACGCCAATTGAAACTTTCTCAGGATCTTCTGAATCAGTTTTTAAAGTAATGTCATCAATACCTAATATTTTTTTACTCATGCCAAGCGGGTCAAAACTACCTCCTTTGCCCGATAATCGACGTGCGCTATCTGCTAGCTGCACTGCTTGAAATGCGGAAATATTTTCAGTATCTGTACCAAACAATAGCATCGAAAGAGCTCTTTCTTCTGGCATCTCAGGTGTCGACTCAAGTCTAATCTCCGGATTTGCAATTGATCCCTCTAAAATTACTCTTATTACACTTCTACCAATATTGGTTTCTCCAACAATATTTAAATAAGGAGAGGGCATAATTGGTCCATCAAAAGTAAGCACTCCTTGTTTAATATTCAAGACCTTACCAAATTCCTGATACCTACCTTTAACTGTGTATAGAGAACCTTTGACATTAGGGTTATTTAAATTTCCAGATACTTTAAGTTCACCATCGAGGCGTGTATCCACTCCCCATCCTCTAACAAATACTTTATCATTAGTGACTAAATTTATTTTGAGTTTTAATTCATAAGGATCTTTTTTCTGATTAAGTGAATCAATTTCCTTAATCTCCACTATATTTAATTCAGGGATAGTATGCTTATATTGTTCAGGAATTTGAATTTCCATAGGTCCTAAAGTGAAATTTCCCGTAGCGATTGCGCCTGTGCTGTTGCCATTAATAGCAAGTTTACCGTTAATATCTCCATGAATATAGGGAGTATTTAATGGGTTAAACTTAGTCGTTGCTGCTTCAAAATAATAATCCATTGTTTTTAAATCTATATTTCCATTACCTTGCATGTGATTGTTAAAAGTATCTTGCGCTTTGATTTGTGAAAAAGTTATTTTATAACCATTGGCCACGATATCTGAGGTAATATTTTTGAATTTTACACCTAGATTTTTATAAACATATTTACCGTTTATTAGCTTCAAATTTCCTTTAATTATAGGTATAGCAGGAGTGCCAGTAACTTTAATATGACCATTTAAAATACCTTGAATTTTTTGGCCAGGAAATTCTGGTAGCAGGGATAATATATTAAATTGATTAGTTAAATCTGCATTAAAAATCAAATCTTGATCATTATGGATGAAAAATTTCAGTGGAAATATTGAAAATGTGTTTCCAACTGTGCCCGTAATAATTGCTATTTTTTTATTAGCACAATTAGCATTCGCTTTAAGATTAATTTGGTTGTGATTAGTAATAATATTGAAATTTAAGTTAAGTTTTTTATTATCATCTGTTGATCCTACATTAGTAATATCTATATTTGTTCTAAGAATTGGCTCTTTTGCAATCCCACTTAAATTAATTTTACCATTAATGAGAGAATGATTAAATTGACTTGATAATGAATCACCAAATATTTTTGCTGAAATATTATTAATATTTCCTTGCGCAGAAACTTGATCGTGAGTAATGTTGCCAGTTAAACTTATATCACCATTATCAATTTGTATTTTATCTAACTCAAAGATCAGATGATTACCGTAAAATAAATTTAAATTTTTAGAATTTTTGATCTTAAATTGATCAATTTTACCTATTAACTGATTTATATTTAGTTTAATATCGCCATTGTTTATTAATTGCATAGCACCATCAATTTTAAAATTAAATGGACGCAAGCCTTTAGAAACAATATTAGTTTTTAATATAATCTCGTCATTTACAGATCGAGCACTTAATTCTAGCTCGTTAATAATTATGGAATCAATATCCAAATTACGAATAAAAATATTTGAATCATTTAATTTTTTAGACATAATGTCAGGAGAGTTCAAGTTTAATTCTAGAAGATCAATAGTACCAAAACTACTAATTAAATCTTCAATTTTACCATTTATAGAAAGTTGCTGCTTATCATTAAACATTGAAAAATCAGCTTTAACATCAATTATCCCACTATGTAATTCTGGAAAATATTTCGCAAATTCATTTAAGCCATCATCTTGAAGAGTCACTCTTCCATTAAGTAAAAAACTGTATAAATCAACTGCTAAATCTAAAGTGCTTTTAAGATTATTTCCCGTAGTTACAAATTGATTTAAAGATAATTTATTTTTAACATATGCAATTTTACCATTAGTTTCTAATGTGTCATATTTTATATTAACAGCGCCAAAAATATTAAAATGCTCATCTGGATTTAATTGTGCTACATAAAATATTGGGAGTAGCTCGGAATTTTGATCCAGAAGATTGTCAACCACCAATTTACCAGAAATATTAAAAAAAGGTTTTTTTAAATTACCGCTTATGATTAACTTACCATCAATATCAGCTTTAAAATCTGGCCATTTTTTTTCTAATAATTTATTTAGTAGACTAGATTGATATACACTTTCACCAGCTATAATATTTTTTTGTTGATCAATCAATAAGTTGCCAGTTATAACAGCCAAATCAGACGAATATTCTACCAATTCAAAATTTATTTTCTTATCTTTTAAATTATATAATCCCTTTAATTTAAGACTAGCATCATCAATTAATTTATGTGTGGGCAGCAGAGATTTGCTCAATAATTTAAAATTCAAAATTTTATCTTGAGCTATATAATTTATGTTCGTATGTAAATTAAAAGAAATAGCATTGTTAGACCCTGTAATTTTAGGATCAAGGTTAATTTCAGCAATATCAATTGTTTTAATTATAATATTAGGATTAAAAAAATTGTTATTATTTTGTGTTTCATCAGTTTTTTTTATTTCGCTAACTCTAATCACAGGATTTTTAAATAAATTTATTTCATCAGCTTTCAATGAATTTATAGTTATCTGACGAAACAAGGAAGGAGATAAAACAGTATTGATTTTTAGGTTTTTTATATTACCAACTAAGCCGTCCTGATCAGTAATTTTAATTTCATCAATACTTAATTTAAATGGTAGAGATAAATGAATATTTTTAAATTCAATAGAAAGACCTAAACTTTTTTCTGTGTAATTAGATAATTTGTTGGTAATAGTAATTTGAGCATTATCGGTCTTGAGCCATAACGTACCTGCAATAATAATAACAGCGATTGTTATTAATAATAAAGCTAATATTTTAAAAAAAATCTTCATAATATGCTCTAAAATGACTGTCCAATACCGAAATATAACTGAAAACTCTTATCAATAAATTTTCTACGTTTGAGAGGAATTGCTATATCTGCTCTTAATGGGCCAAACCCAGTAATATACCTAAAACCAAGTCCAGCACCGTGCAATAAATCTTGGTTTTTATTTATTTTAAATGAATTATACGCATATCCACTGTCAATAAATGATACAAGACCAATTTCATCAGTTACATTTAATCTAAGCTCAATAGAAGTGGTTATAAAAGAATTTCCACCAAGTGGTTTTTTGTCGCTGTCGATATTGCCTGCGAACTGATAGGCATAGCCACGAACTGAATCACTGCCACCAATGTAAAATTTCTCAGTGTTGGGAATTTTTTCTGAACTAATGCCAGAAATTGTACCAGCTGATGCTCTAAGAGCCAATGTCGTTTTTATTTTATTTTTACTAGTTAAATAAGTAGTTGCAGTAATTTTAGTTTTTAAAAATGGTTGATTTTTAGTTTTAACATCTATTAATGGAGCTGTTTCTAAACTAATATTGTACCCTTTTGTGGCATTTAAAATATTATTTCTAGTATCATGACCAATGAAGATTGGCGTAGAAAATAAATAATAATTTTGAGGTCTTTTATTATTATTAATATGATTAATTTCAGCATAAGAAAATTTCAAGCCACTGCCAACCTTCCATGTTGGAGATAATTGCCTATCTATGAAAATTGCTGCAGATGCTTCTTTACTATCAAACGCTTTGGTAGTTTTTGTTTCATAAGCATTTTCTATACGCATCACTTGATCATCACGCTTAAAAAATGGTTTTTCATAATTTAACTCAAGCAGCTGTTCCTTTTTATTTCCTAATAAATTAATTTTTACTTCTTCACCAGAGCCAAAAAAATTGCGATGTTCCCAACCAAAACCAAGACCAAAGCCAGTGTCAGTTCCATAATTAATCCCAGATTTTAAACTGCGGCTTTTTCGCTCTATGAGATTAAAAATAACAGGGACAGAGCCATCTGAATTTAAGGTTTGACTAATTTTAGGTGTTGTTGATGAGAATAAATTACTTTTCTGCAAATATCCCCGCGCTTCAGTTATATATGATCTTTTAAAACACTGACCATCTGTTAAATGAACTAATTTCCTTACATATTCTGGTTTTATATGTGTCAAGCCTATAAATTCAACTTTTTCAATGGTGGCAGTTGGCCCTGCATCAATTAAAAATACTATTTCGACATTATTTTTTAAATGATTAACCCTGACTAGATGAGATACAGATAAAGATAAAAGGCAATTATTTTTTTCAAGATATTTTAGTAACCAATTTTGATCATTTATAACATGTTGCGCCAAAATAAAATGATTTTTTTGGGTTTTTAATTTATGAATATCAGGAATTATTATATCTTTATTACTATTTGGGGCATGTTCAATTACTATTGAAGAAATAATATAACGCTGACCAAGATCAATGTTAAAGATAATTGTATCACTATTTTCCTTTATATCGACATCAATATTGCTTGCATAATAGCCATAAGAATACAGAAGTTTAAAAAAAGATTTTTTTGCCTCATTTTCCCAATAAACTTTTTGATCAGTAGTTTTATATAATTTAGCAGTTTTCTCTATTTCATCTGCAATTGCAATCAGATTTTTCTTTATTGAAAGTTCTTGCTTTAAATTTATAGATAATTTGAAATTATTTTCAGCTGCAATTACATAATTTATATATACAAATATTCCTAAAATAAAAGTAAAGAATAAGATTATTTTTGATTTTAAATTCATTTAAAGGATTTGCTTTTGTTATAATCTAACTTAGTTTATATTAAGTAATTAACACCAGTAATGGATAAGCTTTGCTTATCCATAATTAGCGTTAGTTAACAAGATACTTACAAGTCGAGAAAGAGTAAAGAAAATTCAAAATATATGCATTTAAAAAGGTCAGTCGAACTTAAAACTGATTCTTATTGTTTATGGTAAACTTTAGTTGAAGTTTACCACAGTTGTCGCTACTGGTCCTTGAGTAAAACTTAAAGATAAATCACACAACAAATTTATTAAATTCACTAAGCAAATTTTCTATTTTTTGCAGCATATGGGGAGTGTTGTTGGTTAGGGATGGATTGATGTTAGGAGTTGCATATATTTTTTTGATATAAGCAATTGTTTCGCTGGTGTAGTATCTTCGATCACGAATTTTTACTATTGAAATAATAGGGTTTGATTTTTCAATATACCTAAGTCGATGAGTCGAAAGACCAGTTTTTTTAGAAGCCTCTGTTATGGAATAATATTTTTTGTCAACTTGCATGAGTATTAATTTTTTCTTTTAGGGATTTTGACGGAATTAATCTAAGCACCGATCTAGGCTTAATATCAACCTGAGTGCCTGTATGCATGTTAAAACCTGGACGTGATTTTTTATTGTTAATTTTCCATGTACCAAAATTTTGTAACATTACTTTTTGATCTCTTTTTGTGAGAATAATCAATTGGTTAAATATTTCAGATACTATATCTTCACAAATTGAAACTGAAAAACCAAGCTGACTTTGTAAATTTTCGGCAAGTTTTTCTTTAGTAATTGTCTTTATTGTCTTTGTAATTTTCATTATTTCTAAATAAAAAATTTTAAATATATTTAAGCAGAGTCAGTCACTTTTATAATCAGACGTGATTTTGAATGCACGCATCATTTTATGATTATAACTTAAATATTATCATCGAAATTAATTTAATTTACAATAAATAAAATAAAAATAAAACCTAAATTTATTTTCTCCTACCACCTAATTATGGCAGATCCCCATGTTGCTCCAGCTCCAAAAGCAGTAAAAACAATAATATCTCCTGATTTTATTTTATTCGTTTTTTTTAGGTCATTTAATGCAAGAGGAATAGAGGCGGCTGAACAATTTGCATGTTTTTCAATTGTAGTAATCACTTTGGCAAAATCAATACCAAGTTTTGTTGCAATATTGTTGATAATTCTGATATTTGCTTGATGTGGAATAAAATAATCAATATCAGCTAAAGTAAAATTATTTTTTTGCATTATTTGATTAACTGATGATGACATTTTTTCAATGGCCATTTTAAATACTTCGGGGCCATTCATTTGAATTGTACCACTAGTTTTAGTGCTGCTGACGCCACCATTGGTATATAAAATATCATACATAGAGCCATCGGAGTTGATGTGGCTATCTATAATACCTGCATTTGAATCACTATGCTGCAATATAATAGCCCCAGCACCATCGCCAAAAAGAACTGCGGTGGAGCGGTCTTGCCAATCAAGCAAAGAAGACATTTTTTCAGCACAAACTAATAAAATAGTTTTATACATACCTGATTTGATCATCCCATCTGCAATATGCAAACCATATATAAAGCCAGAACATATAGCTTGTAGATCAAAAGAAGGTGTGTTTTTTAAATTGAGATAAGACTGCAATTTATTAGCAACACCTGGAAAGCTATTATCAGGAGTATTGCTGCAAACAATGATTAAATCAATTTCTTCAACACTGATACTAGCATCGGTAATTGCTGCAAGCGCAGCCTCATGAGCCATATGTGAACTAAACTCATTTTCTGCAGCAATATATCGCTTAGCAATTCCTGTGCGGGTTCTAATCCATTCATCGCTAGTGTCGATAAATTGAGCTAAATCATCATTAGTCAAAACTTTTTGTGGTAAATAGCCCCCGCAGCCAATTATTTTTGAGGCCATTAATCACTTACTCTGTTTTACTGTTGTCTTCTAATTTATCTGCAACAATTTTATTTCCATTATAA
>RXKF01000044.1:0-11112 GCA_003963235.1 Rickettsiales bacterium | reverse complement strand
CAAGGTGATGAGGTAATCTATATTCCCCTGTGTCCTTATCAATGATTACATTAATTTTGCTTAGTGCATCGTGTGCACGTCTCATATTACGTTTAGATTTAGAGGTCTTTTTCTTTGGTACTGCCATGATTAATCCTTATAATAAACTTCTTTGTTTTCAATTATTTAAAAAAAGTGTTTGTCAAATAGATGCACATCATATTATATTTCAATAACAAAATCCATATTAATATAAAAAAAATTTTATGATACATTTAAAAACACTAATAACTATAATTTTTCTAATGCTTTTAACGGGTTGTCAATCCATTGATGTACGAGGTCAAAATGTTAGTGATGAAGCAGTTGAAGAAATTAATTCTAAAAAACCACACAAAGAACAGTTGGTTGATTTAATTGGCACTCCTACCTACGTTCCAGATTATTCTAAAGACACATGGTATTATATTCAAAGAACAGTTGCAAGAAAAGCTTGGCTGACACCAAAAGTAGCAGAGCAAAGAATTGTAAAAATAAATTTTGTGAATAATCGAGTAATTGACGCCATTGTAATTAAAGATATGCAAAATGAAGAAATTGTTGCTAAAAGTTCTTACACTCAAACTTATGGCACAAAGCAAAATGGTGTTCAAAAATTTGTGAAAAATATTGGCAGATTTAATAAAACTAAAAAAAATAATAAGAAAAAGAAGAAGTAAAATATAAGCTAGCTATATAAATTTTATTTAGCTTAGCTCATAAGAAAAAGATTTAAATTAATTTAAAAATTATTATGATCAGTAACACAGAATTTAAAAAATTAGAAAAACTAACTAAGCTAAGTTTTTTAAGTGAAGACGCAGCAAGCTTTATGATTAAGTTAGACAGTGTTCTTAAAATGATTGATACATTAAAGGAAGTCGAGTGCGAAAATATTGAACCCCTAAGATCAGTTTCTGAATTGAATCAATTTATGCGGCCAGATGAAATAATAAACAAAGATATTTCTGATGATTTATTCAAAAATATTCCAAGTCAAGGAGCGGATTTTGCTCAAGAAGTTAAATGTTTTGTTGTACCAAAAGTGATTGAATAATATGAAAAATATAAATAAATTATCCATAATAGATGCTTTAAAAGGATTAAAATCAAAGCAATTTACTGCTAAAGAACTAGTTCAAGAGCATATTACTCAATCAGAGAAATGTGCAAATTTAAATAGCTTTATCACTAAAACATATGATTCTGCATTAGAATCTGCAGAAATTGCTGATCAAAACTATCATAAGGGTACTAATCGTAGCTTAGAAGGTATACCGATTGGGGTAAAGGATCTATTTTGTACCAATGGGGTCAAAACCACGGCTGGGTCTAAAATGCTGCATAACTTTGTTCCAACCTATGAATCGAAGGTTACTAGCAATATCTTTGCTGGTGGAGCTTTAATGTTAGGTAAAACTAATATGGATGAGTTCGCGATGGGTTCATCTAACACCACAAGCTATTATGGCAATGTAATCAACCCATGGAAAGCAAAGGATAGTGATGAGGAGTTGGTGCCAGGTGGCTCATCAGGGGGTTCTGCATCAGCAGTTAGTAGTTTCTCAAGCATGGGATCATTGGGAAGTGATACTGGTGGATCAATTAGACAACCAGCGGCTTTTACTGGCTTGGTGGGGATAAAACCAACATATGGCAGATGCTCAAGATGGGGTATGATTGCGTTTTCAAGCTCCCTTGATCAAGCAGGTGTGTTCACGAGAACGGTTGCAGATTCAGCATTAATGCTTGAAAATATTATGGGTTTTGATGAAAAAGATTCAACATCAATCAACATGCAAGTGCCTGAATTAGTTTCAGCGACATCCAAATCTGTTAAGGGGATGAAAGTTGGTGTTCCAATGGATCTTATGGCGCTAGAAGGCGTTAATAGCGAAATCATTAAGATGTGGCAAGATTCCATAAAGATGATGCAAAATGATGGTGCTGAGATTGTCAATATTACTTTGCCACACGCAAAATATGCATTACCAGTTTACTATGTCATAGCTCCAGCGGAGGCCTCGTCAAATCTATCAAGATATGATGGTGTTCGCTATGGTCATAGAACACAAAAAGAATGCTCAAGCTTGGACGAGATGTATATTCACACACGCACAGAAGGATTTGGCGAAGAAGTCAAGCGCCGTATTATGATTGGTGCCTACGTATTGTCTGCAAGCCAAATGGATGCTTATTATTTAAAAGCGCAAAAAGTTAGACGTTTAATTGCTCAGGATTTCAAAGAAGCTTACAACAAAGTCGATGTGATTTTATTACCCTCGACTCCAACAGCTGCTTTTGCGATTAATGAAAATCAAAATAACCCTCTAACTATGTATTTAAATGATATATTTACTATTCCCGCAAGTCTAGCAGGGCTTCCATGTTCTTCAGTACCTGCTGCAATGTCTTCAAAGCAATTGCCGCTTGGAATGCAAATTATTGCACCTGCATTTGATGAATATGGTTTGATAAAAGCGACAGCGGTTATAGAGCGTGCAGTGAGTGATATTGATTTTACACCAAGAGGTTTTTGATGGAATATATAATTGGTAATACTGGTAAATGGGAATACGTGATTGGCCTTGAAATTCATGCTCAAGTTGCTTCAAAAGCAAAATTATTTTCAGGCACTGCTACAGAATTTGGCGCGAGTCCTAATACTCAAGTATCTTTAGTTGATGCAGCCATGCCTGGAATGCTTCCAGTGCTTAACAAATACTGTGTAGAACAGGCGGTAAAAACTGGCCTTGGTATTGGGGCAAAAATTAATAAATTATCGATATTTGATAGAAAAAACTATTTTTATGCAGATCTACCGCAAGGTTATCAAATTTCGCAATTCTATATTCCAATTGTCCAAGATGGTATATTAAATATTGTCTCAGAAGATGGAACAACAAAAAAAATTAGAATTAATCGTATTCATCTAGAGCAAGATGCAGGCAAAAGCATGCACGATCAACATCCAGATTATAGCTTGATTGATTTAAATCGTTCAGGTGTTGCATTAATGGAGATTGTATCTGAACCTGATCTATCATCACCATATGAAGCATCTGAATATGTCAAGAAGCTCAGAAGCATTTTGCGCTATGTTGGTTCATGTGATGGTAATATGGAGCAAGGTTCAATGCGTTGTGACGCTAATATTTCAGTGCGACGACCTGGAGAGCCACTTGGTACAAGATGTGAAATTAAAAACTTAAATTCGATAAAAAATATAGTTAAAGCAATTGAATATGAAGCCATGCGTCAGGTTGAAATACTTGAGTCTGGTGGGGTAATTAATCAAGAAACAAGACTATTTAATGTTCATAGTGGAAAGACAAAAACCATGCGTAGCAAGGAAGATGCAAATGATTATCGCTATTTTCCAGATCCTGACTTATTACCAGTAGTAATTGATGATGAATTGATTGAAAAATTGAGATCAGAACTACCAGAACTTCCAGATGCAAAAATTAATCGTTATATAAATGATTTGGACTTAAGTAAATATGATGCTGAAGTATTAGTTGCAGATGAGGAGACTACTGAATATTTTGAAGAAGCGAGTAAATCGACTAATGCTAAGATTGTAGCTAATTGGATTACCAGTGAATTATTTGGTAAATTAAATAAAAGTGGTCTGAAACTTTCTGAATGTAAAATAACTCCACGAATGTTATGTGAAATGGTGAGTATGATTGATGAGGGAGTAATTTCAGGTAAGATTGCTAAAATTGTTTTTGAAGAGATGTTTAATAGTGGTTTAAGTGCAGAGCAAATTGTTAAGGATAAAGGTTTAA
The DNA here is from genome assembly GCA_003963235.1 of Rickettsiales bacterium. Lineage (GTDB taxonomy): Bacteria > Pseudomonadota > Alphaproteobacteria > Rickettsiales > Rickettsiaceae > Megaera_A. The sequence continues at coordinate 7,300 of RXKF01000044.1, read as the reverse complement.
CTCAAGTTTCTGACGCTAGTTCAATTATTCCAATTATTGATCAGGTGATTGCTGAAAATTCTGAATTCGTTAATGAATATAGAAATGGCAAAGAAAAATTATTTGGATTTTTTGTTGGTAAAGTAATGCAAAAATCTGGTGGTAAAGCTAGCCCATCCCTAGTAAATGATTTATTAAAAGATAAATTAAAGTAGATTTATATGATTGATGAGATACTAGGAGAAATAACTCAAGAACATTACGAAGATATGACCTATGTTGCTGATCACTTGAAAGCCGTTATGATGAAACCAGGATGTGGTGAGTCATCATTATCAAATCATGATTCAATTAAACAACTATGCGATGCACTACCAAATCTTGAATATGTTGGTTTGCCAGTGTCATGGTTTGTCAACAATACTAATATTAAGAGTTGTTACATTAAGCCAGGTATTGAGAAAAAGTCGAATGAAATTGAGGATTCATGGCAAGTCAGCAATTATAACAGAAAAAATGCATATCAAATTTACAGGAGTGATCCTAATGATGCATCCACTGTCAGATATGGTGGCACTATGCCAGATAGTGATGTATTATCATATGCAACAGTTTTAAAAGATGCAGGTAAAAAAGTTGCATTTTATCCAATTTTATTAGTGGATAATAAGAATAAGGATTGGCGTGGTTTGATTACAGGTGATGCGGAAGATGTTCAGGATTTTTATGCTCAATATGAATCTTTTGTCATGCACTATGTAATTTTATTAAAAGGCATTGTTGAAACAATGATAATAGGCTCGGAATTAAAAGGTTTAACCAGCATACAAGACGCAAATAAAGAATTTCCGTTCGTAGATAATTTAATTACATTATCATCTAAGGTTAGAAAAGAATTGGGCAATGAAGTTCAAATTAGTTATGCAAGCAATTGGGATGAGTATCATTCATGTAATGGAGGATATCGCCCCTTAGATAAATTATGGGCTGATAAAAATATAGATTTTGTTGGTTATAATTGTTACATTCCGCTAACTGATACCAATACATCCAACATTACTAAGCAAGATATTAAAGATGGATTTACAAAAGGTGAGGGAATAGATTTTTATCGCAACGGTAAAGTTGCAGTGCCATTTGATGGTGAGTATAATCAGTGGAAGAATCTAAGATATTGGTATTCCACAGATCATTGGGATTGGGATGGTGAAAGTAGTAACAAAACTCCATGGGTTCGAGAATCTAAGAAAATAGTTTTTACTGAATTTGGTTTTCGTTCGATAGATAAATGTACTAATCAACCAAATGTTTATGGAGATGAATTACCAAGGGGTTCAAATGGAAAAGTCGATTATCACTTGCAGATGAAAGCGATTCGTGCGACGTTAGAGCATAATAAAGAAACGGGTTTTATAAATTTAGAATTTTGTTATGCCTGGGATACAAGGGGTTATGGTTGGCATTTAAAATATGTTGATGGGAAATATTGGGCAAACGGTCATTGGATTGATGGAAAAATTAAAAAATAAATGACAATAAAAATTCATAAAGAGCAAGATTTTAAAAAAATGCAGGTGGCTGGAGCTCTTGCAGCAAGTACGCTTGATTTTATTACAGAATATGTGATTCCAGATGTGACTACAGATAAATTAAATAGTTTGTGTCACGATTTTATTATTAAAAATGGTGCAATCCCTGCTCCATTAAATTATAAAGGTTTTCCAAAATCAATTTGTACTTCTGTAAATCATGTTGTTTGTCATGGTATCCCTTCTGATAAAAAACTAAAAAACGGTGATATAATTAATATCGATGTAACTGTTATTGTTGATGGCTGGCATGGCGATACTAGTCGTATGTTTTATGTTGGAGACGTTGGCATTAAAGCAAAACGCTTAATTCAAGTGACATATGATGCGATGATGATTGGGATTGAAATGGTAAAGCCTGGTGTTAAGCTTGGTGATATTGGTAATGCTATTCAGCAACATGTTGAAAAGAATAAATTTTCCGTGGTGCGCGATTATACAGGTCATGGCATCGGTCGAATTTTTCATGATGAGCCAACAGTGCTGCATTATGGAAAAGCAGGAACTGGTCTTACCTTAAAAGAAGGAATGTTTTTTACAATTGAGCCTATGGTTAATGCGGGCAAAGCTGAGACAATTTTAAGTAAATTTGATAATTGGACTGTAACTACTAGAGATAAGTCGCTTTCAGCCCAATTCGAGCATACAGTTGGTGTCACTAGTAATGGTGTAGATATTTTTACTAAATCAAATAAAAATCTTTTATATCCCCCATATGACTTACCAAAATAATAAAACTGCCTCGCAACCTCATTATATTGGTCATCGTGCTCGTTTAAAGGATAAGTTTTTAAGTTCAGAAAGTTCAGGTTTAAATGACTATGAATTGTTGGAGTTATTATTATTTCAGGCAATACCAAGACGAGACGTTAAACCACTAGCTAAAGAATTATTGCAAAATTTTGGTAGTTTTAAGCAATTAATTAATGCAGAGAAAAAAAATATTTTAGCAATCGAAGATGCTAAGGAATCAGTTTTTTTACAGTTTAAGTTGTTAAGAGAAGTATTAAATCGTATTTTTTATGATGAAATACATAAGAAAAATATTATTAGTTCTTGGAGTGCTTTGCTTGAATATTTGCAATTTAATATGGGCTGCTTAAAGCTTGAACAATTTAGAGTTCTTTTTTTAAATAAAAAAAATATCCTTCTTTGTGATGAAGTTATGGCTAATGGCACAATAGATCAAACTCCAGTCTATGTTAGAGAAATTGTCAAAAAAGCTCTTTTTCATGAAGCAGGGGCTATAATTTTAGTGCATAATCATCCTAGTGGTAGTTCAAAACCATCCAATGCAGATATTCAACTGACTAAACAAATTGTTGATGCTTGCAAATCAGTTAATGTGACGGTACATGATCATGTTATTATTGTTAATAATGATTATTACAGTTTCAAAACAAATATGTTGCTATGAAATATATTATAATTTTTATAATTATAGGTCTCATATCCTTGATATCATCGTTGGTGTTAACAAAAATACTTATCAAATTCCTAAAAAATTATGGTATTGTTGATATACCATGTAACAGAAGGTCACATGTTACAACAACTCCTAGAGGAGGTGGTTTGGTTTTAGTCGTAATTATGATGATCCTTTTCCCAATATCGGAATATTATATGTTAGGAGATTTTAAAAATTCTAATATATTACTTCATGTGTTTTTGCCTATTAGTTTAATTTCATTTTGGGATGATATATCACATATAGCTGTGCCTGTGCGATTATTGGTTCATGTAATTTGCTCTGCGCTTGCAATTATGTGGTGGATTCATCCATATAGTGTTTTTCATTCACAAATACCTTTATATATTGATTTTTTAATAGCATTACTGTGCCTGCTGGGATGGTTGAATATATATAATTTTATGGATGGTATAGATGGCATAACTGCCAGTGAGACAATTCATTTATCAATTACGATTCTGGCAATTTGCTTTTTAAATTATGATATTATTTTAAATGTGGATATAATTATAATTATTACTACAATAATTTTAGGGTGGACTGCTGGTTTTATTTGTTTTAATTGGCATCCTGCTAAGATATTTGTTGGTGATGTTGGTAGTATAAGTATTGGTTTTTTGCTGGGCATTTGTTTGATAAGTATTGCAGCATCGAGCATTACTCTTTTTGTATCTTGCGTTATTGCTTCTTTATATTACATTGCCGATGGAGGTCTTACAATTTTAATTAGATTATTTAAAGGGGAGAAAATTTGGCAGCCACACTTGCAGCATTTTTTTCAAAAAGCACTTAAAAAAGGCTTGAGCCATAGCCAAGTTGTTAAGAGAATAATTATATGTAATTTTTTCCTAATGTTGTTGTCAGTTTATTCATTATATTATCCTATAATATCGATTACATTAGCTATTTTGGTTGTTTCAATTACTTTAATCAGGTCAATTATATGAAGCCAATAATTGATGATATTAATAAAATTATATATAAAATATTTAAAAAACAACATCCTATACTTGCGGAGATGATTGTAAATTGGGGCAAAATTGTTGGCATAGAATTTAGTGAAAAATCCAGTCCTTTAAAAATAATTACTAGTGTGATCAAAGAAAAAAAAGTAAATATTTTGTGTGTAGGGGTTGATAATTCAAGTATTTCATTAGAAATGGCTTATCAACAGGAAATTATTATTGAAAGAATAGCAATTTATCTTGGCTATAAAGGAATTCATAAAATAAGATTAATGGTTAGAGGATGATGAAGGATTCAGATTTTTCGATTCAAGTAACAAATATTTTAAATAAAATTGTTGAAATAATAGAAGCTGAAGATAAGGAACAGTTAATCGATATTGATTTAAGTGATAATATTTTAACCATAGTAAATGAGCATGGAACTTACGTTATAAATAAGCAAAGCGCAGTGAAGGAAATTTGGCTGTCTTCCCCTGTCAGTGGACCTTTTCATTTTAGTTATCAGGCAGGTGTGTGGCAGTCTCGAAACGGAGCAATATTGGATAAATTATTGAGTGATGAATTGCAAATAAAAATAGATTTGAAATGAAAGCAGGTAATAATATTAAAGAATTGGCGCGCTATTTATATAGCCATGTTTATGCATTAATTATTGTACTAATTTCGTTGTTGAGCGTTACATTATCTTTACTTTTAATTGGATATGTTTTTAGGCACTTGATCGATGGTGGAGTAGTTCAGGATAAAATAGAAATAATTCATCATTCGATATATATTATATGTATTTTAATAGCTATATTTGCATTGGGAAGTTTTTTTCGCTCTTATTACATAAACCTGATTACTTTGAAAGTGATTTCAAAAATTAAAGCTGACACTTATAAAAACCTGCTTAAATCTGATATTGCCATATTTGAGAATTTGAAAATAGGCGATATTATTTCAAGACTCAGCACTGATGCTGATTTAGTTGGAAATTTAATTGTAAATTTTTTATCTTTTTTTATTAGAAATTCTATTATGCTTATGGGCGCAATAATCATGATGTTTCTCCAAAGCCCAAAACTATCATGCCTTGTAATCATGAGCATCCCAATTATATTACTACCAATAATTCGACTGAGTAAATTTGTTAGGTATCTATCTAAAAAAGTACTAGAGGAGCAAAGCCTATTCGTTTCTAATGTTGAAGAGAATTTTAGCGGAATTCGTACGTTATATGCCTATAATCAGCAAGAACATACTTTGATACAATTAAATAATAAAATTGATCATTATATAAGTCAAGCAAGTGTTAGGCTTAAATATAGATCATTATTTTTTGCGTTAGCAATTACATTAATATCTGGGTCAATTATTACCATAATTTGGATTGGCAGTCTTGATATTATCAAAGGCAGTATGAGTTCTGGAGAAATGATATCATTTATTTATTATGCTATCATGGTTGGAATGAGTGCTGGAGGAATTGCTGAATTATTTAGTGAAATTCAAAGCCCACTTGCCGCTCTGGATCGTGTCTTTGAGTTAAAAGAAATGAAATCTAACATACAAGTTGAGCAAAATAGGAAAATTATTAATTTTAACCACAACATTAGATTTGATAAAGTGACTTTTGCATATCCAGCAAGGCCAGATAATATAATTTTAAATAATATTGAGCTTGAAATTAAACATGGAATATTTACTGCGATAGTGGGAAGATCTGGGGCTGGTAAAAGTACATTGCTGCAATTATTGCTTAAATTTTATAACCCACAACAGGGAAATATTTTAATAGGTAATGAAAATATTGATCAGCTAAATAGTGATTCGGTTCGCAGCAAAATTGCATATGTGGAGCAAAACCCTATTATTTTTTCAGGATCTATTAGATCTAACATAATTTTTGCAAATCCCAGCGCCAACGATGAAACTATTGAAAAAATCGTTGATATTTGTGGAATTAGACAATTTGCTTCCCAGTTAGAGCATGGTTTAGATACTGAAATTGGTGAACGTGGAGTGAGGCTTTCAGGTGGTCAGAAACAAAAAATTAATATTGCAAGAGCGTTAATATATAGTCCAGAAATATTGCTGCTAGATGAGGCTATGAGCGCACTAGACAGCGATAGTGAAAGCGAAATTTTAAAAAATATCGAAACTATTTTTAAAAATAAAACCGTTATTTCAATAGCGCATCGTATTTCCTCAATCGAAAACGCAGATGAAATTCTAGTCATTGATCAAGGAAAAATTATTGATATTGGCAGTCATGAACAACTGCTTGAATCCTCCAAAATATATAATCTTTTATACAAAGAACAACTTTAGTAGAGTACCTAGCACTTGAGTGCGTTGTCGTCTCCTCACTCGCCTTTATAATGTCGTTCTTTCCTAAGCACAATATATGTTTTAACTTAATATGAATTCTATGATTTATTTTGCAAAAAACAGAAGTTTAGAGCATTATTATTTTTACTAATAAATAAATTTATGAGTTCTTAAAATGAAAAAAAATATTATATCGTTAATAAGTGCAACTATATTATGCTTTGTAAGCATAAATACCAATGCAGAAAATATGCAAACACCAGCAGCTAAACTGGACCATAATAAAAAACAAGATATTACAGAGCATCACGAACAAAATACTCTAATAATATCTGATGCTTGGGCGCGTAAATCTATCTCGCCTAATAATAATTCTGCGGCATATATGAAAATTCAAAATCCAACCGATCAGCAAATTACAATAATTGGCGCATCTGCTACAAAAGTAGCAAATAATGTTGAATTACACGAAAGCTTTGTCGATGAGCGTGGAATTAGCAGAATGACAACAATTAATAGTATTGTAGTACCAGCAAATAGTACAATTGAATTAGCTCCAAATGGTATTCATATAATGTTATTTGACTTAAAGCGTGAGTTTAAGGAAAAAGATAAATTTGAAATTACTGTTAAAATTCAAGAAAAAGATCCAATTATAGTTGATGCTATCGTGGAATCACGATAAAACACATCAATTTGAGAGAAAATGTCAGTTAGGAACGCGAGTATAAATGTGAGCGTTCACACAATGGCGTCAACTTAAGGAATGTTAGGATTAACATACCCTCCTAAAAACATGATGTCTTTTAGGTTTTTTAGCCTTATCTGTACAAATCAAGACTTAATCTTACAGACACTATAATTTACCATATTGGAGTGGCTATAACGCTAATTCGGGATAAGGAAGAAGTGGCAATATAGGGATTGCAAGGGTTTGGCGCTTGTGTTAAATGTTTATTGAAAAAAAAAATACAAACACA
>RXKF01000075.1 GCA_003963235.1 Rickettsiales bacterium | reverse complement strand
AGCCTGATTTCTTCAAATTTATTCAGTTATGGATAAGCTTTGCTTATCCATACTGGGGTTAGTTATCTAATTTCTTATATCTATTCTAGCACTATTCTTCCTTATTTCATACTATTTTAGCTATAACAGCGCCCTAGTTCATCGAATTAAGAGAAAAATATGAAAATGAATTCATTAATTTAGAGGAAGAATTATGCTTCAAAAACATAATTTAATTAAACCAGTTTTTTATCTAAATAAAAAACTGGTTCTTGCTTTCTTGTTAACCAATATATTATATTGGTTCTTTTACATTATATATTCTATTGTTATCTTATAACACTCACTAATTTAATAGAGTTGATCAGCTCTTTGACACTGTCAACAGATTTATTAAATTCAGTTTGCTCGCTTGTGTTTAATTCAATTTCAACAATTTTTTCAACACCATTTTTACCAATAACTACTGGAACACCGACATATATATCTTTTTGACCATATTCACCGTTAAGATATGCAGCACATGGCATAATCTTTCTTTTATCAAATAAATAGCTTTTAGCCATTTCAATTGCAGAAGCAGCAGGAGCGTAATAAGCGGATCCAGTTTCAAGTAATGTAACAATCTCACCACCACCATTACGGGTACGTTTAACAATTGCATCAATTTTTTCCTGAGTACTCCATCCCATTTTAATTAAATCGGCAATTGGCACACCGCTTATAGTTGAATAACGCGTTAAGGGCACCATAGTGTCACCATGACCACCCAGTACAAAGGTGTTAACATTTTCTACAGATACTTTAAATTCTTCAGCTAAAAAGCAATTAAACCGAGCAGAGTCAAGCACACCCGCCATACCAACAACTTTTTGCGGTGGCAGACCACTTTCTTTTTGCATCACATAAACCATTGCATCAAGAGGATTAGTGATAACGATTACAAATGCATTTGGAGCGTATTCCTTAATGCCCTTGGCGACTGTTTTAATAACATCTGCATTAACAGCAACTAAGTCATCTCGACTCATACCTGGCTTTCTTGCAACGCCTGCTGTGACGATAATTACGTCTGAGCCTTGAATATCTTTGTAATTATCAGTGCCAATCATACTCACATCAGAATTCTCAAGCGTATTTGCCTGCATAATATCCAAAGCTTTGCCTTTAGCTCTGCCTCCAGCTAGGTCGAATAAAACTATATCGCCCAAATGTTCTTTTGCTGCTAAATGCGCAAGTGTTCCGCCAATATTTCCGCCACCAATTAAAGCAATTTTTGGTCGTTTTACCATATAATCCTCTCTAAATTATTATTATTTTGATGAATTCATCGCATTAAAAAATTCTGAGTTGGTTTTTGTTTCTTTAAATTTACCTAGTAAAAATTCCATCGCATCAACTGTGCCCATTGGATTAATAATTCTTCTTAATACCCACATTTTAGACAATATTGAACGCTCAAGTAATAACTCTTCTTTTCTTGTCCCTGATTTAGTAATGTCAATTGCAGGATAGATTCTTTTATCAGCAATTTTACGATCAAGCACAATTTCAGAATTACCAGTTCCTTTAAATTCTTCAAAAATAACTTCGTCCATACGAGAACCTGTCTCAATCAAAGCAGTAGCTACAATTGTGAGTGATCCCCCGTTTTCAATATTACGGGCAGCTCCAAAGAATCTCTTTGGCCTTTGCAAAGCATTTGCATCAACACCACCCGTTAAAACCTTTCCTGAAGATGGCACCACAGTATTATATGCCCTTGCAAGTCTAGTTATTGAATCTAATAGTATCACAACATCGCGTTTATGTTCAACTAATCGTTTTGCCTTTTCAATCACCATTTCTGCCAATTGAACGTGTCTTGCAGCAGGTTCATCAAAAGTTGAACTCACAACTTCGCCTTGAACAGAGCGTTGCATGTCTGTAACTTCTTCAGGGCGCTCATCTATTAGCAACACAATTAAATACACCTCTGGGTTGTTAGTAGTAATAGCATGAGCAATATTTTGTAGTAACACTGTTTTACCAGTCCTAGGTGGAGCAACAATTAAAGCGCGCTGACCTTTACCCATTGGAGCTACTAATTCTATTGTTCTTGTACTATAATCCTTACCATCATTATCAATTTCTAAGCTAAGTTTTTGATCGGGATATAGCGGAGTTAAATTATCAAAATGAACACGGTGATAAGCTTTTTCATTATCTTCAAAATTCACTTTATGAACTTTTAGTAGTGCAAAATATCTCTCGCCTGATTTTGGAGCCCTGATTTGTCCTTCAACAGTGTCTCCTTTTTTAAGTCCAAAACGACGAATTTGACTTGGTGAGACATAAATATCATCAGGACCAGCTAGATAGTTAGCATTTGGTGATCTAAGGAAGCCAAAACCATCTGGAAGTATCTCAAGTACACCTTCGCCAGAAATCTGCCCACCTTGTTCTACCGCTTTTTTTAAAATTGCAAAAATTAATTCTTGTTTTAGAAGTGAACTAATATTTTCTATGCCCAAAGATTCTGCTTCTGCTTGAAGCTCTTCAGGCAACTTGTTTTTCAACTGTTTTAAATTAATTTTGATATCATTATTGTTGTTTACATTACGACTATTATGTTTTGCAGGAGACTCATTATCAGATTCTATTTCTTCCTGAGCAAGTTTATTCCCTATGAAATCATCATCTTCAGTTATTTCAGGTTTTTGAATTTTTTTCAGAGTTTTAGTTGGTTTTTTAGTTATTTCTTTTTTTTGTATACTCATTGATTTGTGATATAAAATTATGGTTATGGAAACTTAAAATAGATATGCTTAAAATGTATAGTTTAAGTTATTGATTTATTTTGGAAATAGGCAAAAATTCAGGAGCACTTTAGTTTCTCAAGCGCTCCCATCAAAATAGCAATGATAAATATTGTTGTCAATAGTTATAAATATTTTTCCTTTAAATAATTGAGAAAGATATCTGGTTGAATTTCACTATAACCTGTTGCAGTATTTAATAATTCATGAGACGTTTTTAAACTACCAAACTGCCTTAGATTTTCATTTAAGTATTTGTTGATGCTTGAGAAATTACCTGTACTTAATTCTGAATCAATCGATTTATATTCGCTTTTTGCTTTTTTCATCAGCATGCTGGCAATAATTGCACCATTAGTATATGACGGGAAATAACCGATTGTTCCTGAGGGCCAATGAATATCTTGCATACATCCAATCGTATCTGTATCTGGAACTATGCCTAAATATTCTTGCATTTTTTGATTCCATAAACTCGGAAGATCTTTTGCTTGTAATCTATTATCAATTATCTCTTTTTCTATTTCATAACGCATAATTACATGTAATGGATATGTTACTTCATCAGCGTCAACTCTAATAAAGCTTGGCTTTACTGTCGTGACTAATTTGTATAAATTATCTTCAGAATATTCAGGCCCAGAAAAAGAAAATTCATCTTTAAGTAACTTAGCCAAATATGTAATAAATGATTTCGATGTTCCAGCCTGCATTTCCATAATTAAAGATTGACTTTCATGAATAGCTAATCCTTTATAGTAACCCACGGGTTGATTGCGATATTTAGCTGGCAAATGTTGCTGGTATAATCCATGACCAGTTTCATGTATTATACCAAAAAGACTTGAAAGAAAATTATTCACATCATATCTAGTAGTTAGGCGAACATCATCATTAGAACCACTGCAAAATGGATGAATAGATTTATCTAAACGGCCATGATCCAAGCTAAAACCCATTTTTTCTATCATTCTTAAACCAATTCTTTTTTGCGTTTCTTCATCAATTGGTTTTGATAATGGAATTATTTTTTCTGATTTTTGTTTTTCAACAATTTGCGCTATTAGCTTTGGTAATTCTATTTTTAATTTATTAAAACATTTATCGATTTCCGCACTAGTTCTATCTGGATCATAAGAATCAATTAATATGTCTAATGGAGCTTTGGCTAATTTTTCTGATTTTAATTTAGCAATTTTTCTAATAATATTAAATACTCGATCCTGATGTGAATGCATCATTTTAAAATCATTGTCAGCCCTAGCTGTTTAGTCCCACTAAGAACTGGTTAGGATTAAGTATAAAGTATTCAGGATAAATTGTCCACTGATTTAAAATAAATTGCCAAGG
>RXKF01000063.1 GCA_003963235.1 Rickettsiales bacterium | reverse complement strand
GTATCTATTTTTCTATACAATAAATCTACAGTTTAATTTTGACACAGTTTCCTGAAGACTACCTGATTACTGTGAACGCTCACTATTTGCAGATAGGCTCTTAGTGTTATCTTTTATTAATTGTACTCCTGGCTGATCAAAAGGATTTAATTCCATCATGTGTGCTAAAATAATTGTCTCAATCATTGAATGTACAACTAATTCACCAACTGTTTGAGGAGAAAGATCTCGTAGGGTTATGACACGCACAGGGCGTTTTATGACGCATAAAGCATTTGCAGTTGCATTGAAATTAATAGAATTAATATCACTTAGAGTTTTATTAGCTAGATTTTCAAATACTTTTAGCGAAGACACTGTAAGCGATGATTCTAATTTTTGAATATAGAAAAGACTGTATAATTTATCATCAGATCCTTCAATATATAATTGCAGCATGCTATGCTGATCATTAGGTCCAAGTCCGTGAATTGGGGTGATCCCACCTTTGTTTTTGCCTAGTGATTCAGCAATAATTTGTGAATACCATTCTAGATATGACCTAAATTGCTGTAGATAACCCAAATTAATCATTATAGGTTTCTGCTCTCCATATATAGCGGCAGCAGAACTTATTGATGAATCAGAATCATCATTCATAAACTGATCTAGTTTTTTTCGTGCTCCATTGATATACTCATCTACGTTAACATCAACTAAACTTGCAATAAAGGTAGAAACATTTGTTAGTCCTGAAAAACGTCCACTAATATTTTCTGTATGATCAATTATATTGGCATTAATTTCTCTGCCAATTCGACTCAACATTCCATCATTTGGATTAGTTAAGAAATAATATCGCTTACCAATATCATGAATGTTATGATATTTAAATAATGAGATCATAACTCCTATCAATGAGTTCGTCTCAATGGTTTGCCCTGAGTTACTTGTTGCCACCACTGCACAATTTTTTAATTCGATATTTACTAATAATTGCTGTAAATATATAGGGTCAGTATTATCAAGAAAATGAATTTTTAATTTTGATAGCTTATTATTTTGACATAAATTAATTAATGTTTTGGGATTTAGTACTGATCCTCCCATGCCAATTACAATTACATCAGAATAATTTTCTTTTATTTCAATTACAAATTTTTTAAATAATAATATCTGGGCACGAGCATTATCTATACAAAATATATTATATTTAAGTTCATTTCGATTAATTAATTCCCTAACTTGAGAACTACATTTTTTTGCTTTGATAATAGCATCTTGATGATTAGAAGAATTAAAGTCAAAATTTTTATATTCTATATTAATCATGCTTTTGAAAAAATTTAAAATGAAATTTATATTTGAGATAAGTAGTTAAAGAAAAAATTTTAACTTACACTTCTTCTTTAAATTTAATAGCTTCAGTTTCAAGCAATATTGGTATACCATTAATAACAGGATAAGCAAGACCAGCTTGTTTGCTAATCAGAAGAGATTTTTCAATATCATATTCTAATTGCCCTCCTGAAACAGGGCATACAATAATATTTAACAACTCAGTTGAAAGTTTCATTGTATATAACTAATTAGCCTAAATTTTTTGCATTTGCCCAAGGCAATACTTTGCCATTTTGGTCAACTACTAAGTCACCTGACTCTGCATATTCAGCAGCAAGAAAAGAGTTTGTAAGTGAGATAAATCTTACTGGTAAAATGACTTTACCATCATGCTTATATTCCCTAGCTTGACCTCTGCCCTCTGGATTATTCTTAGAGGCAATTTTTGCTTTGCTCATGATTGTTTTATTTTTTAATATTTTTAATTAGCAACATAATATGAGTAAATTAATAACTGGTCAAGAAAAAAATTTACCAATACCGTTACGCATCAAAGATTTAGGATCCATTTTTGATGCCTTTTTCATCATAATACTAATTTGTGTAAATTGTTTCAACATCACATTCACTTGTTGTATAGAAGTTCCAGAACCCGAAGCTATTCTTTTTTTCCTTGATGCATTGAGCAAGTCAGGATTACGTCGCTCTTTTTTTGTCATTGATAAAACTATTGCTTCTTGATGCACAAAAATTTTATCGTTTAGTTTTGAAGTGTCAATTTTGTTAGAAAATTTAGACATACCAGGAAGCATACTCATTATACTCCCCATTCCACCTAATTTTTTAATCATCTTAATTTGAGATATGTAATCATTTAAATCAAATTTGCCTTTTTTAAATCTAGCTTCCGCCTTTTTAGCTTCTTCTTCATCAATCAAACTTGATGCTTTTTCAACAAAAGAAACGACATCTCCCATATCTAATATGCGCGAGGTTATTCTTTTTGCGTCAAATTCTTGAAAGTCAGTTGGTTTTTCGCCTGTGCTTAAAAATTTAATTGGTTTACCTGTGCTATGCCTTATGCTCAAGGCTGCGCCACCTCTGGAATCACCATCTATTCTGGATAAAATTACTCCTGATATATTTAATTTTTCATTAAATATATTCGCCACGTTGATTGCATCCTGACCAATCATTGAGTCAATTACTAATAAAGTTTCTGTTGGCAAAATCATTTTCTTGACTGCGTCTACTTCATTAATCATTTCCTCATCAATATGCAAACGTCCCGCGCTGTCATAAATAACAACATCATAGCCTGAGAGCTTCGCTTGCTTGAAAGCTCTGGCAGTAATATCGAGAGGTTTTTGATCTTTTATAATTTCCAAACATTCAACGCCAATATCATTAGCTAAAATTGCTAATTGTTCTTGTGCGGCTGGTCTATAAGTGTCTAATGATACTAATAATATTTTTTTATTTTGATTTTTTAATTTAAGCGCAAGTTTCGCGCTCGCTGTAGTTTTACCACTACCTTGCAATCCGACTACTAAAATATTTGCAGGAGGAGTGGTATTTAGGTTTAAAATATTTTCGCCATTTAAAGGGGCTAGTAAATTAATCATCTCATCATTGATGATCTTGATTACCATTTGAGCAGGTGATATAGATTTTATAACTTCCTGACCAATTGCTTTTTCTTTAACATTACTAATAAATTCTTTGATTACCGGCAAAGCAACATCAGCTTCCAGTAAAGCGATACGAATATCGCGCATAGCAAGGTCAATTTGCTCCTCAGTCAGAGCTCCTTTGCCTTTAATTTTATCAAAAATTTTACTTAAAGATTGCGTTAATGTTTGAAACATAATTAATTACAGCTTATTATTTTATTAGTTAATAAAGATAAGCCAAAAAATATATAAATTCAAGTAAACATATGATCAATATTGATCCTAATTTAGCAAGTGCTGCTGCAATTGGTAATATAAGAAGAAATAACAAAAAAGATAAGGAAGTAACCTATCGTAAAAAATATATTAAAGATGTAGCTTATACCGAGACATCATGCAATATTGCAGATGTTGGAAATATGCTTTTCTTGCAGGAAATTGATCAATATGAAGAAGAAAAACAAAATTTGGAAGAATTTTCTAAAAAAGCTTTCAAATTCCTTAAGAAACTTCAACTTGAATTACTGAGTGGACAAATATCTAAGCGCAATCTTCATAATTTAAATGACACTCTTAACAGTATAAAATTTTCTATAAAAACCCCAGAATTAGTAGAACTCACCAATCAGATAAAATTGCGTTTAGAAGTAGAAATTGCAAAAATTGAGAGAGGAGGGGAGCCAATATAGTTTTGTACAATTAGAAAGAATTCAAGCAAGGCGTTATATTAGGTAAATAATACCGAAAGTTAAACGATATTATTAATATATGCAACGCATCAATATGGATATGCGCCCTAGATGATACTGTTAAAAAATGCTTTTTTAAATTGCAAATTCTTCATTATATTAGTTAATTGGCATGCTAAATAAGGGTTGTTATTAAATATTTGTTAAAGAGCAAAGTAAGAGAATCAGTGATCATGGTGAAAGATTTGGTATATCTTTTAGTTCTGCTGTTAAACCTTGCAAGGTATGGCACTGATAACAAAATAATTTAAATGAATAATAAAAGGAGGTATAAGTAGTAAAGAAAGGCAATGAAAAGGTTTGTGTATGAAAGAAGG
>RXKF01000011.1 GCA_003963235.1 Rickettsiales bacterium | reverse complement strand
AAGGTAGAATTTCTACCCTGAGTTTATTAAAATCCCTATCTCTTCCCTTATCTTGACGCATATGGTTTCCTGAAGACTCCCATTTATTTATAATGACTGAACATGCTCATGTTCAATTTCTTCAGGATTAGAAATATTTTTATCTTCATTTATTTTTGGTTGAAATTGATTTGGATATTTTGTATCAATTAATTTTTTATTATTAAGTTTATCCAAATTTGATTCACGCTCCAATTTTGAAACTGTACAGTACTTAGAGTTATTTTCTAATTCTTTTCTGGTATCATCAAGAATTAATTTTAGTTGTTCTAGTTCATCTTTTAATTCAAGATTCAAAAAATGTTCTTCTGTTTCAGTATTTTGCTTAGAATTGATTAAAGATAGAAAGCTCTTTTTTTTATTTTTTGATCTTTTGTTTTTTTTATAATTTTCCTCTAGATCTTTTTTAATTAAAGCTTTGTACATTTCAATATTTTCTCTTGAGATATTCTCTGATTCGTCATCGTCGTAATCATCATCAATTTCATAATCACCTTTGAGAATATTCTTCTTTGCTTGAGTTATATATTTTTTATTATATAACGGAGCACGTTTACCACCATGAAAGCCCTTAGTATCAAATAACTTATTATTGGCTGATCTCTTAAAAAAACTATTAGGATCATTAGCGCATGATGATAATGTTGTCGTCAACAAGAAAAAAGTGATTAATACTTTTAGCATAAACAATCTCAAATTATTTTTTAAATTTCTAATATATAATTAATGTCACATAAAAGCGTTAGTTGCAACTTAGATAAATATGATCAATTACTAATTATGTTAATTATTTTCAAAACTGTGTCTGACAAATGCTTTGCGGCGTCATTTTTGCTATGAAGACGTAAATTTTGTGAAGTAGAAACAAGTAAATTGCGATCAGAGATTAATTTATATATACCCTGCGATAAAATATTAGCAGAAATATTATCCTGTCGATAGCACCATCCACCTTTAATATCAACAATTGCTTGCGCATTTAAATATTGATGATCATCAGTGGCATGTGGGAAAGGAATATAAATTGCTGGAATACCTAAATATGCAAGCTCAGTGATGGTTCCTGCTCCTGATCTTGAGATAACCAAATTGGTTTTAGAATAAATTTCGGGCATATTATGAAAAAACTCAGCTAATTCATGTTTAACACCTAACTTATCATATTCATTTTCTAAATATTTTTTATCATTTATATTTACCAGCTGAATGATATTTATTTTTAAATTATTATCTAATTCAAGCAATCGCCTAATAACATCAGGCATAATATCTGTAAATATTTTTGCTCCCTGACTGCCACCCAAAACCAATATATTAAACTCATCGCTATAAGGATTATAGTTATTATTTATTTTGCAAATTTCAGCACGAACCATATTGCCAGTGACAATAATTTTCGTTTGATCAAATTTTTTGGCGTTATATGTCTGAGGGTAGGAGAGGGCAATTACTTTAGCGTAATCAGCGAAAAAACGATTTATTTTGCCAATAAAACAATTTTGTTCATGAATAATCACTGGAATTCTCAAAATTCTAGCTGCAAGCAATATTGGAAAACTTGGATATCCACCAAAACCAATAACTATATTTGGCTTTATTTTAAAAACTAAAAATAGAGCTCTGATACATGCATTTGCTAAATTAAATAAAGATTTTAGCTTGTTAAGTGGGCTATTTATTTTAAGATGAATATCAATAAAATATGTTGGAATTTTTAAATCGGCAGGTAAGAATTTTTTACACCTAAAATCTGTAACCAAACAAGTTTTTACATTATTCGTTTTAATTAATTCCTCTCCAACACTAATTGCTGGAAATAAATGCCCACCAGTTCCACCTGCTGCTAATATTATTGTCTTCATCGCATTATACCCTTAAATATCAATATGTTGACTCTTATACTTATTCATTGAAGTTTTATATTTAGTAAGACCAAGAAGCATACCAACAGCAATACTAATAGCAAGTGTGGATGATCCACCATAACTAATAAATGGGAGCGTCATTCCTTTTGTAGGCAATAAATTAAGGGTAACACCCATGTTAATTGTAGCTTGCAAGCCAAACTGAGTGATTACACCAATTGCTGCAAATTGAGTGAATTTATTTTCCTCGTTTTTAATACGCTGTAAACTACTCAGGACTATAAAAGCAAATATACAAATAATTACTATACATATAAGAGCACCAAATTCCTCGCCTGCAACTGCAAAAATAAAATCAGTGTGCGAGTCTGGTAAATGTTGCTTAACTGACCCTTCACCGGGACCTTTACCATAAAATCCACCTTCTTCAAAGGCAAGAAGTGATTTGCTAACTTGATAATTCTCATTACTTGCAGGATCAATGAAATTATTTATTCTATTGGTCACATGAGGGAGTAAGAAATAAGCAGAAATAATACCAAAAAAGCCAACAATTGTAGCAAGGAAAATCCAGATCACAGGTAAGCCAGCAACAAATAATTGCGTAATAAAAACAACAGTGATTAATATAAGCATACCAATGTCTGGCTGAATTATTAATAAAAAAGCAACTATTGAATAAAGTATTATAGAAATTTTAAACCCAGGAAAATCATCATTATATTTTAAAGATAAAATCCAGCCAATAGTTATGGTAAAAAAAGGTTTAATAAATTCAGATGGTTGATATGAAAAGCCAACAATTCTAATCCATCTGACTGCGCCCTTAACTTCATAACCATAAAATTTAACTAAAATCAGCATGATGATATTGATAAAGAAGCCCAGAATACCAATTCTTTTTATCCATTTTATATCTAATGATGAAAAAGTAATGACAAATAAAGAGCCAAATAGCAAATATATTACTTGCCTAGTGGAAAAATAATTTTCAACTAAACCGATTTTTTCAGCTACTGCCGCACTAGTTGTTGTCACCAACATTAAGCTAAATGCCACTAAGATACTGTAAGCTATAACTGATTGCTGATCAACGGCTCGCCACCATTTATTTAAAATATTATTCTGCATTATTGTATAATTCTATAAATTGATTACCTCTATCTTCAAAGCTTTTAAATTGATCATATGATGAACATGCAGGGGCTAATAAAATAGTAGCCTCTCTTGCACTATTTAAAGCATCTTCTTTGGCTTTTGCAAAAGCTTCATTCATATCTGATCATAGATCATATTTTACTTTATTTTCTAAATATTCTGCAAATAACATTTTGTCCTTACCAAATAAATAAGCCCTATTAATGCTAGCCAAACCATGATCAATTGGCGCGAATGATTCTTCCTTAAAAATACCGCCAGCCAGCCAATATATATTGCTTAATGTGTTAAGAGCAACGGCAGCAGAAGTTGCATTAGTGGCCTTGCTATCATTATAATATTTAATATGATTTTTTTTGCCTAAATATTGCATACGGTGCTTAAGTCCTTGAAAATTACCTAAATTTCGAATAATTTGCTGAGAAGTTAAACCAAGCATTTTACAAACAGCAAAAGCAGCAGCAATATTTTCTAAATTATGATTTCCTAATAAATTATCAAAAATTGGAATATCATATTTTTTTTTATCAACCACATTATCCTTGATCGTATGTGAGGTACAAACAATTCCGTATCTGCTAGGATTAGTGCTAATGCTGATTACCTTTTTGTCATATTTTGCTTTTAAATTAAAATAAAAATCTTTTAAAATAGGAGTGTCAATGCTGATAATTTTGACACCATCACCATTAAAGACTTTAAATTTTGATGCAACATAGGCTTCAAAATTAGCATATCTATCAAAATGATCAGGAGTTATATTAAGTAAAACAGCAATATCTGGATTAAAATTATATAATAAATCTAGTTGAAAAGATGATAGTTCCAAAATATATCCTTGAGCATTAACTGGCAATTGTAAAATTGGTACGCCAATATTGCCTCCAACATGGTAATCATAATTATTACTTTTTAGAAGGTGACCAACTAATGCAGTAGTAGTGCTTTTACCATTAGTTCCAGTGATAGCTACTATTTTTGAGTTTTTATTTTCTTCTAAAAATAATTGAATATCAGAAGATATCAATATATTATGATTCTTAGCTAACAAAAATATTGGATGAATATGAGGCACCCCAGGACTAATTACAATTTTATCTAATTCTAGCCAACTTTTGCAAGTTATATCTACTAAATCATTTTGATTATAGTTATCAGAAAAAGCATTTCTATTTTTTTCTGAATCATCCCAACAAATTATTAAATCAGCGATATTTAATAAAGCCTCATAAACAGATTGGCCAGTCAAACCTAAACCAAAAATACCAATTTTTTGCTTTGCTTGGCTAATTAACTTCATTTATTCAGCCTTTTTTTGTGAGTTAAATGCAAGCACACTTGAGATTAATTTTTCTAAATTACCATCAAGTACGCCGCCAGAATCGCTGGTTTCAAAGTTAGTCCTCAAATCTTTCACCATTTGATATGGTTGAAGTACATATGACCTAATTTGATGACCCCAACCATTTTCTGTTTTGGCTGCATTTTGCTTATTTATTTCATCATTTTTCTTTTGCATTTCCAGCTCAAATAAACGAGCTTTAAGCATTTGCATAGCTTCTGCTTTATTGCGATGCTGAGAGCGGTCGTTTTGACATTGAGTAACGATGTTTGTTGGTAGGTGAGTGATGCGCACAGCTGAATCAGTAGTATTAACATGCTGACCACCAGCGCCAGATGATCTATATGTATCAATACGTAAATCTTTATCTTCAATAACAATATCAATATTTTCATCAACTTCTGGATAAACCCAGCATGAAGCAAAGCTTGTCATTCTTTTGCCTGCAGCATTAAAGGGCGATATGCGAACTAATCTGTGCACCCCTGATTCTGATTTAAGCCAGCCATAAGCCATATCACCTTTGAATTTAATACAACATGATTTAATGCCAGCATCTTCTCCATTAATAATGTTAATAATTTCAGTGGTAAATCCCATGCGCTCGCCAAAGCGTAAATACATTCGCATCATAATCAACGCCCAATCGTGACTTTCCGTGCCGCCAGCACCTGCATTAATCTCTAGAAAACAATTATTAGGGTCAGCTTCTCCTGCAAATAAGCATTCAATTTCAAGTTTGTCTGATGCTATTTTAATTTTCTCCATCTCAACTTGGATCTGATTAACCATCTCCTCATCGTTTTCTGCTTCAGCAATGAGGGCTAGTTCAATATTTTCATTAAGACCATTTTCAATATATTCATAAGACAATAGAATTTTTTCCACGACCCTTTTTTCTTTAAGAATTTTTCCAGCTAGCTCTGGCTTATTCCAAATTTCTGGGTCTTCAGAATTATCCTCTAAAGCTTTAAGTTTTTTTCTTAAACTATCAGGGTCAAAGTGACCTCCCAATCAAGGTCAATGATTCTTGTATTTTGTTTTTTAAATTTTCTAATTCTGCGCGCATTTTTGCTACCGTATAATAATATTATGCTATATACTACTACGTGTTTTAAATAATTTATAGTGAAAAAAAATTTTTCAGACCTAAGTCTTAAAAAAAATTTATTATAAAAAATAATATAATATATAGCAAAATGACAAAAACAGAATTTATTCGTAATTTTTCAATAATTGCCCACATTGATCATGGAAAATCAACATTAGCCGATCGACTAATTGAATATTGTGGTGGGCTACAATTACGCGAGATGAGCGCTCAGGTGCTTGATTCAATGGATATCGAGCGCGAAAGAGGAATTACAATTAAAGCGCAAACTGTGCGCCTTGAATACACTGCTAAAAATGGTAATACATATATTCTAAATTTAATGGATACACCTGGTCATGTTGATTTTTCATATGAGGTCAGCAGGTCGCTTGCTGCATGCGAGGGGTCATTATTAATAGTTGATGCAAGCCAAGGCGTTGAAGCTCAGACTTTGGCGAATGTTTATCAAGCTATTGATAATAATCATGAAATTGTGCCAGTTCTTAATAAAATAGATTTGCCTGCTGCAGAACCAGAGATGGTTAAGGAGCAAATTGAGAATATGATTGGAATTGATGCAAGTGATTCTGTCATGATATCTGCAAAAAGCGGCATTGGTATTCAAGATGTTTTAGAAGCAATTGTCAATCGTTTGCCAGCGCCAAAAAATAATTTTCTTGAGGTCAATAATCCAGATACCTTAAAAGCGTTATTAGTTGATAGTTGGTATGATAAATATCTAGGCGTGGTAATTTTAATTCGCGTTTTTCAAGGTAGCATCAAAAAAGGGATGAAAATCAAAACCCTGTCAAATCAAAAAGCTTATAATATTGAAAATGTAGGATATTTTACTCCTAAAAAAATATTATGTGATTCTTTGGAAGAAGGACAACTAGGTTTTGTTACAGCATCAATTAAAAAAGTATCAGATTGTAAAATAGGTGACACAATTGTTGAAGATAATAAAAATGTTGTCGAAGCATTACCTGGCTTTAAGCCGAGCTTGCCTGTGGTTTTTTGTGGTTTATATCCATCAGATGCCTCAGAATTTGAAACTCTTAAGGACTCACTCGAAAAATTGGCTTTAAATGATTCAAGTCTTAAATTTGAAGCTGAAAGTTCTACTGCGTTAGGTTTTGGTTTTAGATGTGGCTTTCTTGGACTTCTTCATTTAGAAATCGTGCAAGAAAGATTAGATCGTGAATTTGATTTAGATTTGATAACAACAGCGCCAAGCGTAATATATCAAATAAATTCGCGAACACTGGGTAAAATAGAAATTCATAACCCAGCGGATTTTCCAGATCCACAAACAATTGAATCCATGCTTGAGCCTTGGATTAAAGCAACAATTATGGTACCTGAGGAATATTTAGGCTCCGTGCTGGCTTTATGCACCGATAAACGTGGTGTGCAATTAGATATGAACTATGTTCTCGGCAGAATTGTACTTGTATATAAACTTCCGCTTAATGAAATAGTATTTGATTTTTATGATCGCCTTAAAAGCTGCACAAAAGGATATGCAAGTTTTGATTGGGAGTTACATGGCTATGAGAAGAGTGATTTGGTAAAATTATCAATACTGGTTAATGGTGATCCAGTTGATGCATTATCTACTATAATTCATCGCTCGCGCTCAGAAAGTCGGGGTAGAGAGCTTTGTAAAAGGTTAAAAGATCTGATTCCACGTCAATTGTACGAAATTGCAATTCAAGCTGCTATTGGTGGTAAAATCATCGCAAGAGAAAATGTTAAAGCAATGCGTAAAGATGTGTTAGCCAAATGTTATGGTGGCGATGTGTCTCGTAAAAGAAAATTACTAGAAAAACAAAAAGCAGGTAAAAAAAGAATGCGAAATGTAGGAAATATTGAAATTCCACAATCAGCATTTATAGCTGCATTGAAGGTTGGAGATGATTGATTTCAACTTGCATGATGATTATGTTTCAATAATCGCTCCTTCTTCTGCACTCCGAGATAATGAAGGGTTGATGGATAAGGATTTGAGCTTTGAAAAACTTAAAATCACATTATCTTTATTTGAACAACAGGGGTTTAAATGCAAGTATGATGAAAATATTTTTGACAATTGTAGCCTAGAATTTTTTGCAAATAATAAGCAAGAGCGCTTAAGGCAGTTAAAAGAAGCACTACTTGATCCTCAAGTTAAAATAATTTCTGCTTTTCGAGGTGGATATGGCGCTGCTGAAATAGTTTTTGATTGTATGGATATTAAGCCGTCTGAACCTAAAATCCTAATTGGTTTTAGCGATATCACTGTGCTTCATTTTTTATTTAATCAACATTACAAATTTCCGTCGATTCATACTTTAATTCATGAAAGATTACAAAATATGCTGCCTGAGTTTATATCAGTTATGCAAGGTAATAATGTGCAATTAGAACTTAAAAACATTAATCAAAGTTTAAGCTTAGACTCCGAAATTAAAGGCATAACCACTGGCGGAAATTTAACATTAATTTGTAATATGATTGGCACTAAACTTCATCCTGTAACTAAAAATAAAATCCTTATTATTGAAGAAATTGGTGAAGTAAGCTACAGAGTTCATCGCTCTTTACTTCATTTATTTAACGTTGGTTTATTTGATGAAGTTTCAGCAGTTATATTTGCTGATTTTACAGTTTCTGATAAAAAAATTGATGAAACAATTCAAGATTTTACCTTGAACTATCTACATCATATTCCTGTGTATAGAACAAAAAACATTGGTCATGGTCCTGTTAATTATCCATTTGCAATGGGCGCTAAAGCTCTGATAAAAGATAATTCACTCATAATTGAAAGCCCTTTTAAATTGGTATAAAATTGTGAAAATAAGAATAGGCACCAGAAAAAGTAATCTTGCATTAATTCAAACTGATATTGTAATTAACAAAATTAAAGAGCATTTTCCTGAATGTGAATGCATTATCGTGCCAATTATAACAACGGGCGATAAAATCACTGACCGTAATTTATATGATATTGGTGGAAAAGCTCTGTTTTTAAAGGAAATTGAAGAGCAATTACTAAATAATGAGATTGATATTGCTGTCCACTCACTAAAAGATGTGCCAGGAAATTTGCCCGTTGGGCTGGAAATTGCAGCCGTTTTGGAACGAGAAGATGCGCGCGATTGTTTTGTCTCTTTTAAATATAAATCTATTGCTGAAATGCCTATTGGTTCTGTAATAGGCTCATCATCAGTTCGACGCAAAGTAATTATTAATAATTTTAGACCTGATATTGAAATAGTGCAATTTCGAGGTAATATTAATACGCGCCTGAAAAAACTATATGATAATGAAGTGGATGCTACAATTCTTGCTTGTGCTGGTTTAAATCGCTCTAATCTATTTGACTTGGTATATTGCTCTCCAATAAATTACTTAGATATGCTACCAGCGGCAGGGCAGGGTATAATTGGTATTGAAACCAGAAGTGATAATGAACTTGGATGCCTTGTTTGTAAAGCAATAAATCACAAAAAAACTTGGCAAGCGGCAAAAATCGAGCGTGACTTTTTATCATATCTTGATGCAAGCTGCAGAACTCCAATGTCTGCCTATGCTCGAATTGAAGATGAGATGATGCGAGTTAGCTTTATGCTATCGAATATATCGGGTTCTCAAATGGAATATTTAGAATGCAGTCATCTTTTAAATGATATAGAGCAATTAGGTGTTCTATCAGCTCGGAAACTAAAACAACTTTTTCCTAATTACGAAAAAGATGTTTTGGGTTTATAGCAAACCTCAGTTGAATTATATGAAATGTTATGCCAAGGTCTTAAACATTATTGAGATTAGATACCTAATTGACTTATTAAATCTTTTAATTTTAATAAATCAAACCAAGTAGCTTTTTTTTGCATTGGCTGACGAAGTAAGTAAGCTGGATGAAATAATGCAGTAACTATTATGGGCTCATCCAAATATTGATTTATATAGGTATAATTATTTTTTCTGATGAAAGTAATCCCTTCATTTTTGCCAAGTAAGGCGGTTGTTGCCGTCCCTCCAACTAATACTATGAGTTTTGGCTTAATCAAAGCAATATGTTTTTCAACAAAAGGTCTGCATATATTTATTTCCTCAATTGTTGGTTGTCTGTTTGCGGGTGGACGCCAAAAAACTGTATTAGTTATATAAGCATTTTTGGTACGTGATATGTCAATGGTGCTGAGCATTTCATCAAGTAATTTGCCACTTTCTCCACAAAAAGGAATGCCTTGGAGATCCTCAGATGCTCCTGGTGCTTCGCCAACAAACACTATTTTTGCATCAGGGTTGCCATCACTAAATACAGTTAGATTAGCAAATTTTTTCAATTCAATACCATCAAAATTTTCAATTGATTTGCGTAATTCATTTAGCGTTTTGGCTTGGTTAGCTAATTTTCTGGCTTTTTCTTCTGAAGGGTGTGTGCTTGTTATTTTTTTCTTACTCACTGTCTGCTCCATGTCTTGACTTACAAGAAATTTCTCATCTTTTGATGTATTAAATTTTTTATAAGCATTAATTAAATTATTTTTACTTTCTTTTTGACTTAAAGAGCAGTAATATTCTATGCCAATAGACTTTAACCAATTTAAATGTCTTATTTTTAGGTGTAAATTTTTCATAAATATTTATAAATGACTCAACATAATTATATAATACCAGATTTTTTAAATAAACAAAGAATTGATAAAGCTTTAGCAGAGCTTTGCCTTGGAACTTCTCGAAGTCAAATTCAAAAGGCAATAAAAAATCATCAATTAATACTTAATGGCAAAATTATTGATTCTATTTCCATGCGCGTGAAAGAAAATGATGTGGTAATTATTGATTTGGAAGAGGAAATTATAAATGAGAATTTAATTCCAGCAAATATTCCATTAGATATTGTCTATGAAGATGATGATCTTATTGTTATCAATAAAAGCTCGAGTATGACTGTGCATCCAGGTGCTGGAAATAATAATGAAACACTGGTTAATGCGCTTCTTTTTCATTCAAAGTTTTTATCAGATGTTGCTGGTGACAGTAGACCTGGTATTGTGCATAGGCTGGATAAAAATACTTCTGGATTAATGGTGGTTGCTAAAAATAATAAAGCGCATGTGCATTTAGCAAACCAAATTGAAAGTCGTGAATTAATGCGTCAATATAAAGCTTTAGTATGGGGAGTGATTAAGCCAGTAAGTGGTGAAATTAATTTGCCAATAGGTAGAAGCGCAATGGATCGCAAGCGAATGAGTGTTTTACTTAAAGGTGGTGGCAAGCGAGCGGTTACTCATTACAATACAACTGAAATACTACAGTCAGGTTTGTTTAGTATGGTTGAATGCAAGCTTGAAACTGGAAGAACTCATCAAATTAGAGTACACTTAAGCCATAGCAAACATTCGATTGTTGGTGATCAAACTTATGGGAATAATTTGAGAAAAATTCAAGGCTGCCCTGAGCATTTGCAAAATGCTTTAAGGGAAATGAAACATCAGGCGCTGCATTCTTTTTATATTAGTTTTATTCATCCTACTAGTGAAGAAAGGATGGAATTTTTTCAAGAAATACCTGAAAACTTTAACCAACTATTAAACGTAATTCGTCAAAGTTTATGACTTATTTAAATAAACATAAAAAATTTTACTTATAAAAATGAAATACATAAAATTACTTATAATTACTATTCTAGCTTTATCTCTTTCTGGATGTTTTGATAATAAAGATGAAAATACATGGATTGTTGGAACTAGTGCTGATAACCCACCTTATGAATATATGAAAAATGGTAAAATTGTAGGTTTTGATATTGATTTAATGATTGCGATTGGTCAACATTTGGGAAAAAACATTGAATTTAAAAATATGGACTTTCATGGACTTCTTGCTGCAGTATCAACAAAAAATGTTGATTTTGTTGTAGCTGGAATGTCGATTACCAAGGAGCGGCTTGCTAGAGTTGATTTTTCTATCCCTTATTGTGATGCAAGAATAGCATTATTAGTCAGAGCGAAAGATGAAATTACAAAACCATCGGATTTAAAGGGCAAAGTAGTGGGCTCTCAACTTGGGACTATATGGTCACTTATCAATCATGACATGGGGATTCATCATGGATTTCAGCCAAAGACGTTGGCTAATAACCTAATTTTAGTTGAAGAATTAAAGTCTGGTAGAATTGATGCGGTAATTTTAGAAGAGGCGCAAGCGAAAAAATTTGTAAGTAAAAACCCTCAATTTCAAAGTTTTCATGTTGAGCAATATAGTTCATCTTTTGCTATAGCGATGCCTAAAAATTCGATTAATAAAAAAAATATTGATCATACAATAAAAACACTTCAGAAAAATGGCGTTATAAATGATTTGGCAAAAAAATGGGGAATAGCCCATGCAAATTAGTGAATTTAAAGATGCTGTGGGCAAATTTCCAACTGGGGTTTGCGTTATCTCAACTTATGTTAACAATAAGCTTTGGGGTTTTACAGCTAATTCATTTGTTTCAGTGTCGTTATCTCCTCCCTTAATTTCATTTTGTTTGGATAAATCATCAGGAAGTTTAAATGCTTTTAAAGAAACAGTTTTTTTTGCAATTAATATTCTAAGTAGTAACCAAGAAGAAATATCCAAACATTTTGCTCATAGTTCTACTGATAAATTTATTGGAATAAATTATTCACTCAGCCAATTTCAAACTCCACATATTCACGACTCAATTAGTTTCTTAGAATGTAAAAAATATGAAATGATAGATGGTGGTGATCATATTATCTTTATGGGAGAAGTAGTTTCGGTACAAGTTGATGAAACCAAAACACCTTTATTATATTATGCAAAAGCATATAGAGATATGAAATGAATAAAATTAAATTAGGTCTTAATGGTACCTATGGCAAAATGGGATTATCAATTCAAGAAGCTGTTCATGATAGTGATGATTTTGATTTAGTGGCTAAAATTGGTAAAAATGATCCTAAAGAGCAAATTATCAAATATTGTAATCAATGCGATATTATAATAGATTTTTCAACAATTAATGGTTTTGAATCTTTAATTGAATCTGTCAAAAATAGTAATGCTAAACTCTTGATTGGGACAACTGGTTTGAATGAAAAACATTTTGCTCAGCTCAAAGATATTGCTAAAAATAGGGCAGTTCTTTATGCATATAATACAAGTTTAGGACCAAATTTAGTCGCTCAAATGGCAGCAAATGCTGCAAAAATTCTAAAGCAATATGATGTAGAAATCTTAGAGATGCATCATCGTTATAAAAAAGATGCTCCATCTGGAACTGCGCTGATGATTGGTCAAGAAATTGCAGCAGCTAAAGGAATTAATTTTAATGAAACAGCAGTTTTTAACCGAAATAATAATGATCAAAGAAGTAATAATGAGATAGGTTTTGCCTCCATTAGAGCAGGTGGAATTTATGGTGATCATGAAGTTATCTATGCAAATGATCATGAAATTATCACTATCGGTACGTGTGCACTATCGAGGCAAGCTTTTAGCCAAGGTGCATTATTTGCAGCAAAATGGTTATATAAGCAACCATCAGGATTTTATTCAATGAAAGATGTAATAGGGAATTTGTTATAAAGTTTTTAAAATTTTCTTATTGTATTTGCTTTAAAATCATTGTGGCAATTGTTTTTGCGTCTAATTGGGAACTATCGAACCATAAATTATAAAAATCTTTACAGGATTCGAAAACATCATATTGATGTGTTTGTGATTTAATAAAATCTTCTGTTAAAAAAAGATTATCAGTTCTAGTTTTTAATCTTATTAGCCTTTCTTCAAGTGGACAATAAATCCCCACAAAAGTTGCTTCATAATCTTGTAAATATTCAAGATAATATTGAGCTAATTCTTGAGCATCTGGCCCATCTAAAGCAGTGTCAATAATAATATTAAAATTTTTATTTAATAATTCTTTGGCAGTTGCAAGCATTATGGTTGCAACAATTTTGCGCCTAGCTAACCTATTTTTATTATACAGACCTTTTAAACCATCGTCATTATTTTCAGTACCAGGATCATTAGCTACAAATTTATATTTTTTAGGGAAGATTGTACTGTAAAATTCTCCCACTTTATCAATTTGTAAATGAACAAATTTATTATTTGAGTGACTAATTAATTCTTTCGCAATAGAGGATTTTCCTGCGCATGATGGTCCATTTAAAATAATAATTCTTTTCTTCATGTATATTATATTTTAAGGAAAAATAAAATAAGAAGATTTTTCTTGAAAGCTATTGTTTTTCAAGAAAAATCCTTGATTGTTCTAAAAAGGCAATTAATTACCTTTTTTAGTTTTAGTGAAAGCTTTAGTAGTAGTATCTTTCATATTTGTTTGCAGTGTTGTCAGCATTTCTGTCATAGATTTGCTTGTTTCTTCCATAATTTCTCTAGCACTATTAAAATTATTATCCAATACGGTTTGAATATATTTCTGTTGGCAAGTTGTAATTTGTGAAATATCACCAGAAGAAATGGCGTCTTTCATTGTATTCATCATTTCAGTAGTAGTTTCTTGTAAATGCTCAGTTCCTTTTTTAAGGATAGTTTGAATATTTTCGGTTGTCGTCTGATTTGTTGTTGTAAACATTTCAGCTGTATTTTTCATAGTAGAAGATATGGTTGAAAGATCCATATTCGGCATTGTCATGTTAAACATGGTCATATTTGGCATGCCAGTCATTCCAGTCATTCCCGTCATTCCTTTAGTAAGACTTTGTTGTTGATTCATCATTGTTTGCATATATTCAAAAAAATTGGTCATATAATTTAATCTCCGTTTTTATAGATTATTAATTAAAAAAATATAATTAAATTATAAGCACTTAAGTAATTATTAAAACTATTATATTAATAATTGCTTAAATAGAAAAATATTAATTTATTAGTTGTGGCTATTTAATCACTGAGTCAGATTTTGTACTGAGTCAGATTTTGTTTTTAAAATTAATAAGTTCTTGTTCTAATTTTAAAACCATTTTTTTTAATTGATCATATTCTTCGCGCGTAACATACTTACCTTTAATAACATTCTTCTCGATAAATTCAGCGCTGTTATTTGCAATCATATCACCAGATTGTTTTAATACTTGACCAGCGCCTGTAAGTAATTGCAAAAATTTATCTTGGCTCATTTTATTCCTCTTTATTTTATTATTACAATTGATAGAGCATGAAGCCCTTTATTAAATTCATCTTTCAACAAATCATTAATTAATCTATGTTGTTCAATAGATTTTAAAATATTTAATTGATCGGCTTTGATTTTCAATAAAAAATGTGATTCACCGTTATTATGATTATCAAAGTGACCAACATGATTTGCACTTTGATCAATAATTTCAAGAATATGTGGATTTAGCACACTAAGCTTTTGTTGAATAATTTCTTTTCTCGATTCCATAATATTAAAAAACTTTTAAATATGTATGATTTTGTTATTATATCATTTCATTGTTACTAATTATATATTAGAGCATAAAATATTATATTTATTAAAGCAAGAACCATGAAAACCCTTCAGCAAGAAATTAATAAGGTTAAAAGCGGCATATTGCTTGTAGTGAAGCTTATTAACAAAGAAGAGCTAAATATTATTATTGAAGATGCTCATATCATCTATCAAAGATTCTTTTCTATCGTGGATAATGCATGCAAATCATTTAAAGAATCAAATATGGTTAAAACAAATGATTTATTAAGAATATTCATAATACTGCCAGATGATCATATTTTAGCTGAAAAATTAGCTCATAATATTTATAATGATATTCAGAATTATATTGATAATGAATTTCAAATCTATTTTAGATGTTATATAGGTAGCATCAAGTTTAAAGAAAGCGACAATCGTAAAGTTGATAAAATCTTATCCCATTTATTTTATGGAATGAAAAATTCTGAAAGCCATAACTACTACTTTTGCTATGATAATAATCCTATTGATATTAAAAAACTAAAACAAGAAAATGAAAACTTAAATTTATTAAAATCTTCATTGATAAATAAAAAAAATAAATTCATGTATCAACCAATAATTAACCGAGAAACTAATAATGTTGAATATTATGAATGTCTGCTTCGCGTTTTAGATAAGAATAATAAATATGTTTCGGTTGGACCAATGATCAAAGATGCAGAAACTAAAGGATTAATTAATATTATTGATCTAACAGTTGTTGAAATGGTGATTTTAGAGTTGGTTAAAGATAAAAATATAAGTCTTTCAATTAATATCTCAAATATTGGGGTGGTAAACGAAAAATTACTCAAAAAAATTGAAGAATTATTAGTTGTTAATGATGTAGCAAAAAGATTGATTATTGAAATAACTGAGACCTCATTAAACTTAAATTTTGCGGCAACAAAAAAATTTATTACTACACTTCATTCATATGGCTGTAGTATTGCGCTTGATGATTTTGGTTCTGGTTTTACTTCGTTTAAACAGATTTTTAATTTACCTATTGATATAATCAAAATTGATGGAAGTTATATAAGAGATATTTTAGTTAACGATCATAGTAAGTTTTTTGTTAAGACGCTTATAAATCTAGCAAATGATTTAGGAATTAAAACTGTTGCAGAATTTGTTGAAAATGGAGAAATTGCAAAATTTTTAGTTACTATAAAAGTAGATGCTATGCAAGGTAATTTCTTTCTTCCAGCTTCGGATGCGCGCATTTGATATGGATAATGTAGGAAATTTATGAGTTTTAGCACTTACCTTCAAGCGCTCAAAGATGAGATCAATGATATTAAGGCAATAAAAATTTCTGGGCGTGTAGTGTCTGTGAAAGGCGTGATTATTGAAGCTAAAGGAATTAATGAGTTTGTTTCAATAGGAGCACGCTGCAAAATTAATAATGCTTTAAAAAAAACTTCAATTATATGCGAAGTAGTTGGATTTAATAATGATGTCGTATTATTAATGCCCTTTGAAGATACAGAAGGAGTTGGCTCTGGCGCAGAAGTTGAGGTGTATCAGCATGATAATGTTATATATCCAGATGAAAGTTGGCTTGGACGAATCATTAATGCTTTTGCAAAACCAATTGATGATTTAGGCGGCATTAAAAATGGTGAAAAATCATATTTATTAAAAAATAACCCACCACCTGCTCATAAAAGGCAAAGAGTTGGTAGCAAAATTGATCTAGGCGTTAAAGCTATAGACACATTTGTCAGCTGTTGTTATGGTCAAAGAATGGGGATATTTGCAGGAAGCGGCGTGGGCAAATCCGTATTAATTTCAATGCTTACTAAATATGCTGATAGCGATGTTAAGATTATTGGACTTATTGGTGAAAGAGGCAGAGAAGCAAAAGAATTTATTGAAGAATATTTAGGGCCAGAAGGTTTAAAAAAGGCAGTCATAATTCTAGCCACTGGTGATGAATCGCCACTTCTTCGCAAAAGAGCAGCATATATGACTATGGCAGTTGCTGAGTATTTCAGGGATATTGGAAAAGAAGTATTATGCATTATGGACTCAGTGACAAGATACGCAATGGCACAACGTGAAATAGGGTTAGCTGTTGGTGAACCACCAACTACTAAAGGATATCCGCCATCGGTATTTAGTGAGCTGCCTAAAATATTAGAGCGAGCTGGTCCTGGAGTAAATAATACGAATATCACAGGGTTATTTACCGTACTTGTTGAAGGTGATGATCAAAATGAACCAATTAGTGATGCAGTTAGGGGAATATTAGACGGTCACATTGTTCTTGATCGCGCTATTGCCGAACGAGGAAGATTTCCAGCAATTGATGTGCTTAAGAGTGTCTCTAGGACTATCCCTAAATGTAATAGTGATTTAGAAAATAAACAAATTACTTTTGCGAAAAAAATGCTAGCTATATATCAAGATATGGCAGAAATGATTAGGCTTGGTGCATATAAAAAAGGAACAGACCCAGATGTTGATCTAGCCATTGGTTATTTTATTAAAATTGAGGAATTTTTAAATCAAAAGCCTAATGAATCCTGTCCAATGGAGGAAAGTTATAGACAGCTTGGTGAGATACTGAGCATAGTAGAGTAAAAAATAAGTGACAAAAACTCTTACGACACTAATAAAATTAAATAAAAATAAATTAGATAAGATTTTAAAAGAAGTTGAATTAAGAGAAATTGAAAAAAAAAGATTATTTGATAAAAAAAATATGATGCAAAACGAATTAAATGCAGAGATTGAGAAATTTTCCTCTACTGAATTTAGTTTTATGCTAGAAAAATATGTTGAGAAATCCAATAAAATGATCAAAACTTTAGATGCTCAAATGATGCAGCAAGAAAGAATAATCGATGCATTGAGACAGACCATTAAAGAGCAATTTGCTGAATTAAAAAAGTTTGAAATAGCTTATAATAATCGAAAAATTATCGAAAACGATAAGGATAAAAAAGCTAATGATAAAATTATGGATGAGAACAACATTAATAAGTTTTTTTATAATAAGAATTCTGATTTATAATAATTAATTCTTGTAAAAATCAGATAGTTAGGGTATAATAATTAAGAAATTTGAAGTAAATTTACTTCTCATTATTTTAAATTTAAAAAAATATTACTTATGACTGAGACAGAAAATAAAAATAAGCCAGAGCCTATTATTCCAGCTCCTTCTAAACGTACACCGCCGCCGAAACCAATAATAATCACCAAGGGCATTAGAAAAGATGGTGAAGGCAGTTAGAGAAACCGTAATTTAACACGAATAATTAAGTTATGAAACGCACCTTTGTGTCCTCCCAGCGTACTCGGTGTCACCCCCGAGAAGTCGGGGGTCTATTTCTGGCTTAAGTTTTTCTAGATTCTTACTTAAATGGAAATGACAAGAGCAGAGGGGTAAACAAAACTAGCCGAACTAGAATTGATCATCCAAGAAATCAAAATTTTGCGAATATTTGTATAAAATTTATTCCAAATATTAAAAGAAAAGGTATTAACGTTAATTGACAGAACGATAGCGCGCAATCCAATAATGTTAATCTTTCAGAGTTAGATTCATCGCTAGCCTTAATGTTTGCTTTTAAATCGTCTAAAACTCTAACCGTAGCTATACCAATTATGTATGTATTCTTACTGTTAGCCCCATCGTAATCTGTTATATATTCTTTAGACAAAAACTGAGATGGGCAAGTTCCAATAGAACCATATGGTTTACTTTTAAAAGTCTGAAAGAGAAAAAAAGCAGCAAATACAGTTAGTATTCCTGCAATATTCACAAGTAAGAATATATAATTATTAGTTTTCAAATAATCAGCATTAACACTACCTGTTAATATACCTATAATTGCTAAACAAACTGTTAGTAAACTATGCGTCCTATCGTCTATTCTTATCTTTCTATTGTGTTCGTCGTTAATTTTTAATTCAGCTTGCCGTAATGCTTCTTGTAAAAGGGAAATATTAAAGTGCTTAGTATTATTAATAGTATCTCTTATTTCCTCTAAGTTAATCGCCCTTTGTTCTTCTTCAGGCTTTACAAAACAATTAAATAACTTTTTAAAACAATTAAACATATTCATAGTAATAACTTCTTTATATTCGAGAGAGTACTACTATTTAAAAATTGTTGTCAAGGGTGAAATATTATAAGTCCGTAAAAAATTAACTTAAAAACAATAGCAATAAATTAAAACATATTTATAATGTCATATAGTTAAAAGACAAAAAAATATGTTATATGAAAAAATTATCCTTTCAAGAATTGATTTTTAAACTGCAATATTTTTGGCATGAGCAGGGCTGTGTTATATTACAGCCTTATGATGTTGAAATGGGGGCAGGGACTTTTCACCCAGCAACTGTGCTTAAAGCATTAGGACCAAAACCTTGGAATGCAGCTTATGTCCAGCCATCGCGTCGACCAACTGATAGTAGATACGGTAACACGCCAAATAGACTTCAACATTACTATCAATTTCAGGTAATTTTAAAACCATCACCTGATAATATTCAGGACTTATATCTAGAAAGTCTTAAATATATTGGAATAGATGTTAAAAAGCACGATATCAGGTTCGTTGAGGATGATTGGGAATCGCCAACAATTGGCGCTGCTGGACTTGGCTGGGAAGTTTGGTGCGATGGAATGGAAGTATCGCAATTCACCTATATGCAACAAGTTGGTGGCATTGAGTGCAGACCAGTTTCTGGAGAAATCACTTATGGTTTAGAACGTCTTGCTCTTTATATTCAAGGAATTGATGCTGTCAAAGATCTTGACTGGAACGGCCAGGTAGGTGAAAAAGCGCTTACATATGGTGATGTTGATTTTCAGGGTGAACGTGAGTTTTCAAAATTTAATCTGGAGCTTGCTGATACGGATATGTTGCTTCGTCATTTTGAGGATATGCAAAAACAATGTCAGTTATTAATTACAGAAAATCTACCATTACCTGCATATGATTACTGCATAAAAGCTAGTCATATATTTAATTTATTATGCTCAAGAGGAAAGGTCAGCGTTACAGAGCGAGCGGCTTATATTGCAAGAGTTCGTCAGTTAGCGAAAATATGTTGTGAGAAATGGGTAGAAATGGAAAAAGAGGCGATTATATAATGAGTGAATTATTATTAGAATTATTTTCAGAAGAAATTCCTGCAAATATGCAGGTAATGGCGACGCGAGCTTTTAAAGATATTTTTACTCAATATTTTCAAAGTCAAAATATTATTATTGAGAATATTGAAGCTTATGTTACGCCAAGAAGACTTGCCATTCATGTGCAAGGGTTACCAAAATTAATTAGTTCTAAAGTAACGGAAATAAAAGGACCAAAGACTAATGCGCCATCTCAAGCAATTGATGGTTTTTGTTTATCAAATAAAATAGACAAATCTGAGCTTAAAGTTCAAGAAATTAAGGGTGTTGATTATTATATTTACGAGCAAGTTAATGCTGAACAAACAATTTTCGCACTATTAAAAAAAGATTTGCCAAGCTTAATATCCTCATATACATGGCCAAAATCGATGTATTGGGGCGCTCATAAAATAAAATGGATCAGACCGCTACAAAATATATTATGTATTTTAGATGGTGAAATTATTGATTTTGAATATGGACATTTAAAAGCTAATAATAAATCATGTGGACATAGGTTTATGGGAGATGGTTTTTTTGAAGTCGAAAACTTTAAAGATTATCAAATAAAATTAGAGAAAAATTTTGTCATATTAGATCAAAATATAAGAAAAAATTATATTAAAGAAAATCTAATTAAACTGGCGTCGACAAAAAAATTAATCTGGATTGAAGATGAGGATTTGCTTAATGAAGTGACTGGTCTTGTGGAGTATCCTCAAGTATTAATGGGTAAAATAAACGAGAAATTCACTAGCTTACCAAGCGAAGTTTTAATAACTTCAATGAAAATCCATCAAAAATACTTCAGCGGTTGTGATCAGAATGGAAATTTTGCACCATATTTTTTATTTGTAGCAAATATTAAATCAGCTGATCCTGATACGGTTATTTCTGGGAATGAAAAAGTTTTATCAGCTAGATTAAGCGATGCTTTATATTTTTATGAGCAAGATAAAAAAAATACATTGGAGAGCCAAATTGAAAAGCTTGATAAGGTCATATTTCATGCAAAACTTGGTAGTCTGAAAGATAAAGTATTGAGACTTGAAAAGATTGCAGAAAAATTCGCTCTAGGCTTAGGTAAAGCTGCATTATTGTGTAAAAGTGATATTATCTCTGAAATGGTTGGAGAATTTCCAAATCTACAGGGCATTATGGGTTCATATTATGCTCTAAGCGAGGGTTTGAGTGAAGACATCGCCAATGCCATCCGAGATCATTATAAAACTCATATTGAAATTGATTCTAATAAAAGCAGTTATTCAGCTTATTTAGCAATAATTGATAAGGTAGATAGTTTATGTGGGTTGATGATTGCAGGCGAGCGAGCAAGTGGTTCTAAAGATCCATATGCATTAAGAAGATACGCAATTAGCATTATTAAATTAGTAGATGAAAATGATAACGTTGATCAAATTTTAGACAATTATATTGATGCGACACTAAATGCTTATGGTAAAAACTTTGACAGCAAGAAAGAAATAATAGATTTCCTTAAAGAAAGGTTAGTCTATTTTTATCAAGATTTTTATGATAAACAAATTGTAATGTCGGTAATTTATTCAGCCCAAACATTAGAAATATCTATGATTAAAGCTAAACTCAAAGCTTTAACACAATTTTTAGAAACAGATGCTGGGAAAGATTTGTTGGATATATATAAAAGGCTTCGTATTTTAAAAGATATAAAAAATATTTCAGATGCAGTTGATAAAAATCTTTTAAAAAATTCTTATGAACAAAAATTATATGAAGCTATAAAACTTCTGAATATAAACGAGATTTTTAATCAACCTAAAGAACATTCTTATGTGTTGGCTCTTAAAAGTTTAATAGACTTAAAAAATGTTATTGCTGATTTTTTTGAAAATGTGATGGTTAAAGATAAGGATGAGAAAATTGCAAATAATCGACTTATTTTACTATATCAAGTTAAGCAAATATTTGATCAAATAGCTGATTTTGATAGGCTATAAATGCAAGTGATTAAGAAAGCAGCTGAAATAATTAAGCAGGGTGGTTTGGTTGCTTTTCCAACAGAAACTGTATATGGATTGGGGGCAGATGCAAGCAATCAAGAAGCTTGCCTCAAAATTTACAAAGCAAAAGGACGTCCCTCCCATAATCCTTTAATTGTTCATGTATCAACACTTGATCAAGCTATGGAATTAGCTGAATTTAACGAAGATGCTTTAAAATTAGCTGATCTTTGGCCAGGGCCACTCAGTATAGTTTTGCCTAAAAAAAAAGATGCTAATGTTGCAGATTGTATAACTGCAGGACTTGACACTATTGCAATTCGAATGCCATTTCATAGTGTGGCTCTTGAATTAATTAATATTAGTGGTTGCGCCATCGCAGCGCCAAGTGCAAATAAATCTGGTAGGTTAAGCGCCACTTCAGCAGAACATGTAAAAACTAATTTTGGTAGTGAGATATTTACTTTAGATGGAAAAGCAAACTGTAATATCGGCTTAGAATCAACCATAATTGATTTATCTACTAATGATCCAACAATATTGAGGCATGGATTTTTTACGTTAGAAATTTTTGAAAAACTATTGAACAAGAAAATCAAAGTTGCTGACAAAGACTCTAAAATTAAAGCTCCAGGTATGTTATTAAAACATTATGCGCCCACTACAAACATACGCTTGGAAGCCATTTTTTTACAAAAAGACGAAATTGGTCTTAATTTTGGTAATAGCGCTCTTGATTCAAGTTATTCTGTTAACTTAAGTACAAAGAGCGATTTATTGGAAGCTGCATTAAATCTTTATAATTTCTTACATGTTCTTGATAATTTTTGTATAAAAAATAATATAAAAACAATTGCTATTGCTCCGATTCCTCATATTGGTATTGGCATTGCAATTAATGATAGGCTCATCAGAGCAGCTAGTTAGGTTTTTTATTGTATATATTGCAATTGATTGTTAGAATTTAAATTTATGAACTATAATAAATAGGAATTTCATGTTAAAAAAATTAAAAATTATTTTGTTTCTTATTCTTACAAGTAATTTTGCATGTGTACAAGCGCAAAATAATAGTACACCTATTCAAATGAATTTAACTCATTTTTTACCACGAACATCTATCGTTCATAGTAAATTCATGAAGCCTTGGGCTGAAAAAATTGAAAAAGAAACTAATGGAAAGCTTAAAATAAAAATTTATCCACAAATGAGTTTAGGTGGAGTTCCATCTGACTTAGCGGAGCAGGTGCGCTCAGGTGCGGTTGATGGAGCTTGGACAGTGGTTAGCCTGACTCCAGAATTATTTCCAAAATCTGAAGTATTTGAATTACCATTTATTTCACCTAGCAAGAAATCAACAGTCATAAATATGGCAATTAATGAATATTACGAAACATATTTAAAAGATGAATTTAAAGATTTTTATGTAGTATTGCTGCATGCTCATGCTCCTAGCACTCTTCATTTAAATAAAATTAGACCCAAGACCTTAAAAGAACTTGAAGACCTTAAAATAAGAATACCAAATAGGGTGATGAGCAGATTTGTCAGAGATATTGGTGCTATACCAGTTTCCATGCCAATAACTGATGTGTATGAGAGCTTAACTCATGGTATGATTAATGGTGCGATGATGCCATTCGAAGTAGCGGTTCCACTCAGGCTACATGAACAAACAGACTATCATATTGTAGCTCCATTTTATACTTTAGTATTTGCTTTTTTAATTAATAAAGATTTTTATGATGCTTTACCTAAAGATATAAAAGAAGTAATTCAAAAAAATTCTGGATTTCACATTGCTCATCACGTTGGAGAAATATGGGATAAATATGAAGGAGATTTAATGCTCAAAGTTAAAGTTGAAGGCGGAGAGTTTTATAATTTAAGTAATGAAGAAATTGAAAAAGCAAATATCATTGCAAATAAAATTTCTGATGAATGGAAAAATAAAAATGGTGTAGAATATTTTGATAAAGCAAAAGAGTTATTAGAAAAATATATGAAAAAAGAATAATTGTGAAAAAAATATCAGGAGCAATTTTTTTATTAATATCTGTTTTAACAGGTGCTGCTATTTTAATTCGCGTAATATTTAATTTTAATTTTATTGGTCTTTATGAATTAATAGGCGTAACATCGGGAATAGGAATTTTATTTTCTTTTATAGTTGCTGAAATTAATAATGCGCATATTAAAATTGAAATAATCAAATATAAAAGTAATAAATTTTTTATTACTTTTAAGTTTTTTTTACTAACAATAGTATATGCTTGTTTTACATGTGCACAATTTTGGGCTGCATATATAAGCTTTAAAAATGGACATAAAACTATCATGCTTGAAATTCCAACTTATTTATTTTACGGGTGCGCAGGATTTTGTTTCTTGTATTTAAGCATTATTGCTATTTCAAAAATTTATAACATAAAAACAATATGATTGGAGGACTAATACTTTTTTTAGGTTTAATAGTTTTACTATTAATGCGCACACCAATTTTTTTAGCACTTATTTTCTCAGGAAGCATTGCGTTTATAACAAGTTTTGGTTTCAGTTCTTGGTGTCATTGGATATCATTTTCACCATGGAGTTTGTTTAGTAAATATCATTATTCAGTAATTCCATTATTTTTATTAATGGGGCAGATTGCCAGTAATGGTAATATTACTAAAGAATTATTCGCAGTTGCAGCAAATTTTGGTAGAAATAGCAGAGGAAGCATTGCAATAGCTACCATTATATCATGTGGAATTTTTGGTAGCTTATGCGGGTCATCACTAGCTACTGCTGCCACCATGACCAAGATTTCTTATAATGAAATGCATAAAAGAAATTATAGCCAAGAAATTATTTTTGGCACATTAGCTGCTGGTGGTACTTTAGGTATCTTAATACCTCCATCAATAATTTTAGTAATTTATGCAACGATTGCTGAAGAATCGATTGCTCATTTATCCCTTGCTGCAATAGTGCCTGCCATAATTGCGTTACTTGGTTATATTGGTGCAATACAATTTTATGCATATAAATATCCAAATGAGGTGCCAAATATTAATAGAAAGAAGAAATTCTTAAACAATAAAGAAATTGTAGTACCAATAGCAATATTTGTTTTATTTGTGATAATGCTTAGCGGCTTATACACAGGCAAATTTGCTCCAACTGAGGCTGCAAGTGTTGGGGTTGTTGGTGTAATTTGTATTGTAATATTGATTGGTAATTGGAAATATTTGAATTGGAATCAAATATTTATTGAAACGGCAAAAACTACAGCAATAATTATGGCAATTTTTATTGGCGCAGAATTATTTAATACCGCTCTTAATATAATGAATTTTCCAGAAGAAGTATGTGATTTAATTTTGTTATTTAGTGATTATCCTAAAATCATAATATTTGTGATCATCGCTAGTTTGATTTTACTAGGATGTTTTATGGATGGCATAGCGATTGTATTATTAGTGGTGCCTTTACTTATACCAATAATTACTAATATTGATCTCGGAATTAATCCCAAAAATGTTAGCATATGGTTTGGTATTATTATTTTAATGGTGGTTGAAATTGGATTGATCACGCCACCCGTAGGTATGAATTTATTTGTAATTCGCAGTGTTGAGTCTCGATTAAAAAAAACAAATATATTTAAATCAATCAAATATTTTCTAATTACTGATTTAATAAGAATATTACTTCTTGTAATATTTCCAAGTATGATGATATTGCCATACTAAGACAAAACTATGCTGTAAAATGTAAAAACAGAAAAACATGCGACTCTTTTACTTATTTTTCGAGTTCATCAATGTTTCAAATAAATTAAAATTGCCAGAATTTTGTTTGAAGTTAATTTCGTTTTGTTGTAAATGACTAATAATTTTTATTGCATCACTTGAATTATAAAGTAAAGATATTTGTTTAAAATCATTTAAATATTTATAAAAAATAGGCGGTGTAATGGACTTTACTGCCTGATCTAAACTTTCTCCATCTTCAACACGCATTGCAACATTGTAGATATTCAAAAAATAACGAATTAGAGCGCGAATCATCAATATTTCATTAATATTTTGATTTTGTAATTTTTCAATTTCCTGTAAAAATAAATTATATTGTTTTTTGGCAAAATAAATGCACATCTCATCACCGCTGGCAATTAAACTATTGCTTAAGCAATCAAGCACATCTTGCTTAGATATCGTTTCTTTATCAAAACTATAGTACAAAATTTTATCTAATTCAGATTTAATTAATTGATGATCGCCACTTAAATGGCTCTTTAAATAAAATAATGCATCCTCATCTATAATTTTTGACTCTTTATTGCATTGTTGGACGATCATCTTACCAATTGTTTGCTCATTATCAAAATAACATGCCATTGAGCATAAATTTGGATGAGTTTCAAAAAAATTTCTTATCCCAGACGAGGGAAGGGAGTCTTCTGCAACCAAACAAATAAAATTATGAAAATTATTTTCTGTAAAAAATTCTTTTAATTCTTTGCTAATTCCAGTTGTAACATTTGTAATTTTAATTAATTCCTTTTGATTAAAAAAATTCTGGCTGTTTGCTAGTAATGAAAGTTGATTTGCTGATAAATTTTTATAATTATGATTTGAAATACTAAAATTCATTTTAAGAGTAATGTGCTTAATTACTGCTGAAATAAAACCTTGATTAGGACCATATAAAAGTAAAACTTTAACTTGATTTTTTTCAATTAGTTGAATTAAATTAGGTAGATTATTTGAGAAAATTTTCATATTAATTATTTGAAAAATAAATAATAATTCTATTTCTGATTTCTTCAGCAACCATAATTGATAAATTCTTTAAGATATCATGTTTTTGAATTAAATTACTGTAAGGAGAAAATGTTGTATTATATGAAGATGGTTTTGAAAAAGAACTATTTAATAGAACTTGGTCAGTTGTTTTATCTAAAAGCTTAAAATTAACATATACTGTAACTATTTCGCTGAAGACATCAGCTTTATTTTGTATTATATTATAATTTTCCGAGAAAGATAGAGTAGTCACAAGTTGATATTGTGCATCATGCTGATGGGGCAGAATATTTTTTAGTTGATTATAAAATTCTGCCCCTTCAATAGAATTTATTGATTCAATTTCTATGTTTTGCAATTGATGATAATTGCTGTTATCAGCTTTATAAATTGGCTTAAATCCACACGAACTTACGAACAAAACAACAAAACCCAAGAAAAAAAAATTCCAATTTAGCATGTTAACACAAAATATTATTTTATAATTTTAACTCACTATTTTATCGATTAAACCTTTAATCATAGATTTTGATTCAATAGGAGTCTCTTTTTTTTCATTTTCAGAGCCATTATTTTTAGATGCAGCTCCTCTTTTAATAATGCGTTTTCTATTACGATTTATTTTTTTCTTTTTTTCTACAGGTTTTTCTATAGCTTCTTCTTCAACAATCAATTTGTTTTTTACTTCCTTGCTAGGAGTAATTTTATCTATTTTAATTTTAGTTTTTTGTTTTTCTGGTGTTGAATTTTCATTATATATTTCAGAGGTATCTTGTAACATTGGAGTAATATCAAGATCAACCATTTTACTTTTATCAGAAAGTTTAATTTTTTCTATGGAATAACTGTCAGATGTAGCGTCTCTATCAATATAAAAATTAAGTTTGATATTATATTTATTTTCAACAAATGATATTTCTGATTTTTTATTATTTAATAAAAATAATATTGATGATGCGATACCATATACATTTACAACATCAAAGCTTCCATTAAAAATTTCATTTTCGATGGTGCGTAATATAAGCATTGAATTAGACTCGTCGGTGCGAACAATTCCTTTACCACTACAATGCAAACAAATGTTAGAATTCATTTCTAAAAATGATGGTCTAAGTCTTTGACGCGACATTTCAAGTAAACCGAATGTGCTTATATTGGATGTCTGAATTCTTGCTTTATCTTTACTAAAATATTCCCAAAGAGAACGTTCTAAAATTCGTCTATTTTTTGTCTCACTCAAATCTATAAAATCAATTACTAAAAGACCCGATAAGTCACGTAAGCGAGCTTGACGAGCAATCTCTTTAGCGGCTTCTAGGTTAGTTTTTAGCGCCATTTCTTCAATATTACGCTCACTGGTAGCTTTTCCAGAATTCACATCAATAGAAATTAAAGCTTCTGTTGGGTTAATTACAACATAACCACCAGAGGGCAGATAGACAATAGGTTGATATAATTTAATTAACTGATCTTCGATACCCCATTTTGTAAAAATTGGGGTTTTGCTTTTATATTCCTTTACAGATTTTACTTCATTTGGAAGTATATCATTCATAAATTTAATACATGTATTATAAGCAGTTGTTCCTTGAACAATAATTTCTTTTACATTACGATCAAACATATCACGAATGGTTTTTAAAATTATTCCATCCTCTTGATGAATAAAGCAAGGGGCTTTAGATTTTAAAGTCATTTCCCTAATTTTATTCCAAAGTTTTGC
This sequence comes from Rickettsiales bacterium, assembly GCA_003963235.1. Lineage (GTDB taxonomy): Bacteria > Pseudomonadota > Alphaproteobacteria > Rickettsiales > Rickettsiaceae > Megaera_A. The sequence continues at coordinate 32,331 of RXKF01000011.1, read as the reverse complement.
TAGGTAATCATAATCTTTTTTTAACTCAAGTGTAGTGTGACCTGCGCCTGCGGTTCTTGCTATAACGCTAAATGACTTATTGTTAGGTTGAATCGCCAAATCATTAATAATTTTTTTGAGTCTTTTTCGTTCATCTGCATTAGATATTTTTCTAGATATACCATTTTGCGAAGGCTTATTAGGCATTAAAACGCAATATTTTCCAGCAAGTGAAATAAATGTAGTCATAGAGGCGCCTTTATTGCCACGCTCCTCTTTAGTAGCTTGTACTAAAAAGATTTGACCTTTTTTAATTACTTCTTGAATTTTATACTGCTTATTGGCAGAGTTATTATCACGAGAAATTTCTTCAATATCATCTTCTTCAGCATCAATATTAAAATCTGATTGAATTTTTTCATCAACTAATTTTTCAATTGCGCTAATATCAATTTCATCGCTTTCAATAAGTTCATGAAATTTCGAACTAGAATTAATTTCAGCCAAATCCTCAGATGTAATTTCAGCAGATTGAAGCTCATTACCAACAAAAGTATTAGTTGCTTTATCATTTGATAAAACATGGTAATAATCTGGATGTATTTCATTAAAAGGTAAAAACCCACCTTTATCAGTGCCATAATCTACAAATGCGGCTTGAAGGGAGGGTTCGATTCTGGTAACTTTAGCTAGATAAATATTACCTTTAATTTGTTTTTTATTTGTTGAACTAAATTCAAGATTTTCAATATTATTATTTTTATCCAGCAATACAACTCTTGTTTCTGAAGGGAAATTTGCATCTATTATTATTTTTTTACTCATATGGTCTCATCAATATATTCATGTATTTAAATAGTAAAGGCAGGCAAACATACATCGTATATATATAATTTACATATCGTTTATATTCATTCTCTTTATTTATTTTGCTATTAGATTTAGGCTAATATTTGCAACTAATGTTAAAAAAAAATGTCGACTAATCAAAAAATGAAAATAGTTTGGTTACCTTTAATCAAATAAAATTTATATACCAACAACTATTTATTAGCAAACAATATTTATGATAACTCCCAATAGTATAAGCACTTTTTTTGCATGTTTTTTATATAATATTATCTATTTGATGATTCTGTTTATCAATAATAAATTCGTTGATAATTATTTGAAAAATATTGGATTATCATATATTGAGCAAAAACAAATTTTTTTATATGAATTATCGGGAATAATTTTGGCCTCAATGATGTTGTTATTATCAAATAATATCATCAAGATAAAGAATATATTGTATCTATCCATGATCTTATATTTCTTTAGTATTTTATCTATTGTATTTGTAGATAATAAAGAAATCGGTAAATTAATTTACTTTTTATTCTATTCTTTCGGATATAGTGCCATTAGCTTTATATATTTGAGTCAAATATTTAATCAAAATGATGTTCATAAAGCTGTTCAAATAATAGAAATAAGCGGTTCTACTATTGCTTGTTATTTTGTAACTGATCTATATTTTAAGCAAATTATAAAATATATTAGTTTAGATTTTTATGAATTAATACTTGCTGAGATTGTAATTGTTTTTATTGTGCTGTTACTCAATTCAGTTATTTTTAAGACTAAAAGAAAAAAAATAGATATTGAGAAATCTGGAGGAGACGAGAGAGGTTTTTTATTAATTTTAAAATTTTCAAAAATAGAATTAATAACTAGCTTTACATTATTTTTGCTTTTATATTTTATATTTTATAAATATTATTATTTATCGAATATCAACGATATAAACACAGCATTTGATAATAATTTTGTTGAAATTGCTACTATTATATTTCTAATGATAATTGCATCAATTATATTTTTTCTAAAAATTAATATTCAAAAATTAAATATATTTTTCTTAGGCTTGTCACTGCCATTATTAGGTTATGTGATGAGTAGTAAAATATATTCCACATCAATAATTATATGTTGGGCGGCTTTAATATTATGTTTCTATAATATTATTGCTTCAAATTTATTTCTTATAATAAAAAAATTTGAAAGACAAAATTCTACTTTAGCAATTTTATTATATTTTATCTCATCTGCAATTGGATTCTATAATGGATATATTATAACTACATTAAGAACTAATCATTATTTTGAACAAATAAAAACATATTCAATTTATTTTGTAATATTAGCTTTGTTAGTATATCATCTTTTTCTTTTAAACAGATATAGATTATATAAAAAATGAAAAAATTAAACATAGTGGGTGGTGGTCTTGCTGGCACTGAAGCTGCATGGCAAGCAGCAAATCGAGGAATACAAGTTAATTTATATGAAATGCGTTCACTTACGCGTAAAACTCAGGCTCATCATACTGATAAATTAGCAGAATTAGTTTGTTCTAATTCTTTTAGAAACGATGACTCAACTAGTGCAATTGGTTTGCTTCATGCAGAAATGAGAAAACTAAATTCTTTGATAATGATGGCTGCAGATAAAACTAAAGTTCCAGCAGGCTCAGCATTGGCAATGGATAGAGATCAATTTGCAGATATTATAACGCACGAAATAACAAATCATAGAAATATCAGTGTAATAAGGCAAGAAGTTGAAGAGATTCCAACGGAAGGTAAGTGGATTTTTGCAACTGGACCCCTGACATCTGAGAAATTAAGTCAGTCTATAATGAATGTTACTGGCGAGGATAAATTAGCTTTTTTTGATGCAATTGCTCCTATTGTTTATAAAGATAGTATCAATTTTGATATTGCATGGTTTCAGTCTAGATATGATAAAGAAGGTCCGAGTGGAAATGGTAAAGACTATATTAATTGCCCACTTGATAAAGAACAATATTATGCCTTTATTGATAAATTATTAGCTGGAGAAAAGACAGAATTTAAGGAGTGGGAAAAAGATACGCCATATTTTAATGGATGCTTACCAATTGAAGTTATGGCAGAACGGGGCAGGGATACTTTAAGATTTGGTCCAATGAAACCAGTTGGTTTGACAAATCCAAATTCTGATAAAAAACCATACGCCGTTTTGCAACTAAGACAAGATAATGCGCTTGGTAGTTTATATAATATAGTTGGATTTCAAACAAAATTAAAATATAACCAACAAAAGGAGATTTTTTCTTCAATTCCAGGATTGGAAGCAGCAGAATTTGCAAGACTTGGTGGTTTACATCGTAATACTTTTATCAATAGCCCTAAATTGCTTGGCTCAAAATTAGAATTAAAAATGCAAAATAATATATCTTTTGCGGGACAAATTACTGGCGTTGAAGGTTATGTTGAAAGTGCAGCTATGGGATTGCTTGCTGGGTTATTTGCTTCGTATGAATTAAATGAGCAAGTAATTTCAACCCCTCCTGTAAATACTGCTATGGGTGGATTATTATCGCACTTAACGCATGGAGCTGATTCTTCAACTTTTCAGCCTATGAATATTAATTTTGGTTTGCTACCGGGAAGCGATATAAAAATAAGTTCTAAAAAAGATAGAAATACATATATATCACAAAGAGCATTAAGTTCATTGGATAAATGGATTCAATATGAAAACATTATAAAATAAATGTGTTAGGGTTAATAATGAATGAAATAAATAGTGAAGAATTTCTAGATAACTTTCAAAAAGTTGGTGTATATTATCAAGAAATCCTCACGCACGTGTTAAGAAGCAAGCGTGATGTGAATTTGCCTCTGAAATATATTACTCAAAATAAAAAACAACAAGAAACTATCGCTAAAGTTTTTGAGCAATTAATACATAATCCAGATAAATTTACTGATCTCAATATTGAATATGTGAATAATTTTCAGAATCTTATAACTAGTTCTATTAATAAATTTATAGGCAATGAGGAAACTAGCGAAGTAAATGATCAGTTAAAAGATCGAAGATTTAAAGACCCTGAATGGTCGCAGAATATTTATTTTGACTTTGTAAAACAATATTATCTTATTACATCAGATTGGATGAAAAAAACTGTTCAAAAATATGATCTGGATGAAGATAGTAAAAAATACTTAAAATTCGCTTATCAACAATTTATCGATGCAGTATCACCATCTAATTTTGCCTTTAGTAATCCTGTGGTTATAAAAGAAACTCTTGATAGTGGTCTTGAGAATATAGTCAAAGGAATGGAGAATTTTTTAGAAGATATAAAATTATCAAAAGGCTTATTTAATATATCTACCACTAATAAGGCTCATTTCAAAGTAGGGCGCGATATTGCTAGTACTGAAGGTAAGGTGATATTTCAAAATGAATTAATACAACTTATATGTTACAAGCCAAAAGAAACAACATATTCTGTGCCACTGCTAATAATTCCACCTTGGATAAATAAATATTATATATTGGATTTATCAGAAAATAATTCATTGGTTAAATATTTAGTTGACAATAATTTTCAAGTATTTTTGATTTCATGGTTAAATCCCAAAAAAAAACATGCAAATATTGATTTTGAAAATTATTTAAAAGATGGAATAATTGAATCAACTGAGCAAATAAAAAAATTAGGCTATGAAAAAATAAATACACTTGGTTATTGTATTGGCGGAACTGCTTTAACTTGCGCCTTAAGCTATTTAAAACAAACCAAAAATAATATAATTCAGAGTGCTTCTTTTTTGACTACCTTAATTGATTTTGCCGAACCAGGTGAGGTGGGGGTTTTAATAAACCAGCATACATATGATGTAATTCAAGAAGATGTTAATAATAAGGGTTATCTTGATGGAAAATATCTCTCAAATAGCTTCAGCCTTATTAGAGCTAATGATTTAATATGGTCGTTCTTTGTGAATAACTATCTTCTTGGCAGGGTGCCAGCAGCTTTTGATATTTTACATTGGAATTCTGATTCTACTAATTTACCTGCAAAAATGTATTTATATTACTTAAAAAATATGTATATTCAAAATAAGCTAAAAGAACCCAATGGATTAAAGATGCTGGGCACTGCAATTGACGTATCAAAGATTGATATACCAACATTTTCATTAGCAGCAAAAGGAGATCATATCGCACTTTGGAATGCTGTTTACGATGGCTATAAGCTCTTGTCTGGTGATAAAACTTTTTGTTTAACTGATGCAGGTCATGTTGCAGGAATTGTTAACCCACATGATAATAAAAAATATTCATATGCACTTAATGACAAGCATTATGAAACTTCAGAAGAATGGTTAAAAACCTCTGAAGCTCACCCAGGGTCTTGGTGGAATTATTGGCATAAATGGCTTGTGAATCAAAGTGGTGATTTAAAATCATCAATTAAATATAAGGATTTAAATTTTATTGAAAAGGCTCCTGGGAGTTATGTAAAAAAGTAATAATACTTTGTTGCGTGGTAAATTCAGTTGAATTAGGTGCAATCTAAATCACTATAAATATATTATATGAAAAAAGCAGTTATAATTTGTGGTCCCACTGCTAGCGGTAAGACTAATTTTGCTCATAAATTTGCAAAAAAGTATGGTGGAGAAATTATTAATGCTGATTCAATGCAGATTTATAAACAAATACCAATTATAACTGCATCTCCGAGTGAAGAATTAAAAAGAGAATTACCTTATCATTTATATAATGTTCAAGACGTTGTCCAAGAATTTTCTGCTGTTAAATATATTAAGCGAGCAACGGATATCATAAAACAGGTTAGTTGTAACAAGAGCTTACCAGTAATAGTTGGTGGAAGTGGAATGTATATCAGCATGTTAATTAATGGCTATAGTGAAATTCCTGCTGTTGATGAAAATATTCGCACTCAAGTAAGATGTTTACATCAGCAAATTGGTGCAGCAGATTTTTACAGAAAATTAACTGAAATTGACTCACAAATGGCTACAATTTTAAACATGGGAGATACTCAAAGAGTGATTCGAGCTTATGAAGTTTTTATGCAAACAGGTAAATCAATTTTGCATTTTCAGCAAGAAAATATAAAACCATTGCCAGAGTATGATTTCAAAATTATTTTACTCCTTCCAGAACGCAAATTTCTCTATGAAACTTGTAATAATCGTTTAATAGGGCTCTTTCAATCTGGTGCTATTGCAGAAGTAGAAAAAATGCATACACAATTTCCTAAACTTGAAACTTCTGCTTCAAAAGCTCTTGGTGTTTCAGAAATAACCTCTTATCTTAAAGGTGAAATATCTATTGATAAAGCGCTTGAACTTAGTTCTGTCAAAACTCGACAATACGCTAAACGTCAATGCACTTGGTTTAATAATCAAATTGAAGAAAAACAAATATTGACATTTAGTAGCATGGCGACATATAACAATTTAATTATCTAACTTCAGTAGTTGATAAGCTTTGCCTATCCAATACAAAAATAAAATTTATTATAATTTAATTTTACTAATATGCTTCTACTAAAAAATATATCTGTTTAAGTATGCTGCTTAAACTAATTATTTTTTAAATTTATTAGTCTGCATATGGTATATCAAATTTATATAGATACTATATATAAGGTTATTTTTTATATTTTAATAATTCCATCCAACTCTTTAGACAAACACTAAAAAATATTTAAAAAATTAACGATTTGTTAAGGTTAATTTGTTAACCTTATATTAATACCATTGATAAACATCTTAACAACAATCAACTTAGGGCAGGTAATATATGTCACCACGTGTATCAGACGAGACTGAAAAAATATTTATAAAAAAAACTTCTAAAACTAAATATTCTGAAAATAAATTCACTTCATTCGATATTTCTAAAAATAAAAAAAATACTGAGGAAGCACCAAAAAAAGAAATCAAAAGTAAAATATCTTTATCTAAGTCAAATGAAGAAAATGTAAATGTAAGCAAATTTCTTAATTCTATAAAAGATGAAAATAGTCATAATGAAAAACATAAAAAAGAATCTTTATTAAAAATAATTACTGATAAAGTTAAGAAATTCATTAAAAATGAACAAGAAAATAATGATGTAAAGAATGATTTGCATACCATTTCACTCCCACTTCCACAAACTAAAGAAGCTAAATCAGAATTGCATACTATTCATTCGGAACCTATCTCAGTTGCTCACTCATCTTTTAAAAATAAGCCTTATGATAAAAATCCACACTCAGAACATCATAGACACTCAGTAGTAACAGTTAATGATTTACTTGGAGCAATAAATACTAACGGTAGCGATCAATATGAATTGATGAAATATTTTTTACCACCAGACATTGTAGATAAAATTTCAATAGCATCACAACCGCCAGCAGGTGATAACGTCGATTTTATGGGGGGTATAAATTTTAATTTTTAGTATAGGTTAATCATCAAAAAGTCACTTACGTATATTAAAGATAGAGCATTAATTCAAACACTCTATCTTTATTTTTTAAGATCTAAAATTTGATATTAAAAACATGAAATATAAATACCAAATCTTCAGCAGTTTCTTTTAAGTAATCAAATTTACCTGAAGCACCTGTATGTCCTGCATCCATATTAGTTTTAAATATAATTAAATTATTATCAGTTTTAAGTTGTCTTAGCTTAGCAACCCACTTTGCTCCTTCCCAATAACCAACGCGTGGGTCAGACAGACCTGCAGTGACTAATAAATGTGGATAAGCTTGTGCAGATACATTGTCGTAAGGTGAATATGATTTCATATACTCAAAATATTCTTTTTCCTTAGGATCTCCCCACTCTTTATATTCTCCTGGAGTTAAAGGTAAATTCTCATCAAGCATGGTGTTGATAATATCTACAAAAGGCACATGCGCAATTGCAGCTTTAAATAATTCAGGACGTTGATTAATAACATTGCCAATAAGTAAGCCACCAGCACTTCCACCTGCAATAACTATATTGCCGATAGATGTATATTTTTGTTTAATCAGTTCCTCAGATACAGCAATAAAGTCGTTAAACGAACGTTTCTTGGTTAGAAATTTTGCTGCTTCATACCAATCATGACCTAAATCGTCGCCACCGCGAATATGTGCGATAGCATAGACAAAGCCTCGATCAACTAATGATATGGCGGTATTTCTAAAAGATGGAGGTATACTAATACCATATGATCCATAGCCATATAAAAATAATGGATTGCTTCCATCATTTTTAAATAATGATTTTTTATAAAATAAGCTTATAGGTACTTCTACACCATCATGGCTAACATGCAAACGCTCAACCTTATATTGTTCAGAGTCAAAACCACCTGGAATTTCTTGGACCTTTAAAATTGAAAGATTATTAGAATCATAATCATAATTATAAATAGTAGTAGGGCGTGATAGCGATGAGTAATTAATCCTTATATCATCTTCAACATAATTAGTTGAAAAAATATCGGCTGTATAAGCGCTGTCAGGAAAATTCACTGTTTGACTAAAACCATTTTCAAAATCTTTTACTACCGATTCAGGAATTCCCTTATTTTTATAATTAAGCAGTAAATATTTTTTTGTAATATCAAAACTTGAAAGATACCTGTCCTTATCCTCAGGGACATATATTTCCCATTCTGTCTCTTCATTATATCCGTCTGCAATAGCTCTTGTAATATGAAAGTTTTTAGCATCATCATTAGTGAGTTGATAAAAATATTGATCGCCATGATCAATTGAATATTGGATTCTATCTTTCCTAGCTTTAATAAGTTTTGGTGTAAGTGTTTCATCTTCCATATCAATATAATATATTTCAGAAGTATCAAACCCTCCAACATTTATAAAAATATAGCGTTTGCTTGAAGATTTACCAACACCGACAGAATATAAAGGATCTTTTTCATGAACAATAATTTTATCATCTTTGCTGTCAGTTCCTAGCTTATGAAACTTAATTTTATTATGACGCCATTTCTTATCAGTTGGCACATAGAAAAAACCATTTTGTTTTTCATGCCATATTATTGAACCAATGGTATTTTCAATTTTATCTACAAGGAAAGTTCTCGACTCTAAATCAAAAATTTTAATTGTATATTTCTCGCCACCAGTAAAATTAACAGAATAGGCCATTAATTTATGATCAGGGCTTATAGAAAATGCTCCAAGAGAAGTGAATTTATTACCAATTGCCAGTATGTTCACATCAAGCAAAATTTCTTCTTGTGAATCTATAGAATCTTTTTTTCGGCAGTAAATAGTGTATTCTTTATTTTCCTCTGTTCTAGTATAATAAAAATAATTATCTTTTTTAATGTAAGTAGATTGATCAGTTAATTTAATTCTACTTTTTAGCTCTTCAAATAGTTCATTTTTTTCACTATCAAGAGGTTGCATAAAATTTTGATAATACTTATTCTCAGATTCTAAATAATTAAGCACTTTGCTGTCAGTTACTTTATCTGGCCAGCCTTTAGCACGCATCCAAAAATAATTATCCTCAATTTTTTGGCCATGAATATTATAGCTGTAGGGTTCTTGTATCGCTACTGGTGGTAGTTCATTATGGTCCTTCATAAGTTCTCCTTGTAAAAAAGTAATTGCTAATCCAACTAAAAATCCATTCATTTTAATGTCACCCTTTCTTAATATTACTAATAAACTTGATAAAATCCTGAATAGTAGTAAAGTCTTTATATACTGATGCAAATCTTACATAAGCTACTTGATCTATTATTGCAAGCTCCTGCATAATTATTTTACCAATTGTCTTTGATTGAATTTCTTTGTCATTAGCATTTTCTAATTCTAGGCAAATTTTATTGACAAATTTTTCAATATCTTCATTTGAAAAATTTCTTTTTCTTAAAGCTGTAGTAATAGATTTAAATATCTTTGAGCGATCAAAAGGGCGTTTTAAACCGCTTCTCTTGATCACCATTATTTCTCTAAGTTGAACTTTTTCAAAAGTAGTAAAACGTTTTTTGCATTCACCGCACTCACGTCTTCTGCGTATGATGCTGCCACCATCAGTTTCGCGCGAGTCTTTGACATTAGTGTCAAGAGTTTTGCAAAATGGGCACTTCATATATTATCCATAAATAGGAAATCTTTTAGTAATATTTAATGTCTTATTGAAAATTTCTTTTTCAAGTGATGATAGATCACTGCCATTTGCAATTCCATCAAGCAGATCTGCAATCAAATGTCCAACTTCCTCAAATTCTTTTTCCTTAAATCCACGCGTGGTGCACGCAGGTGTACCTAATCTTATTCCAGAAGTAATAAATGGAGAAGTAGTATCAAATGGCACCGTGTTTTTGTTGGTAGTTATTCCAGCTCGATCCAAGCTTTCTGATGCAACTTTACCAGTTATGCCTGCTTTGCGTAGATCCAGCAACAACATATGATTCACTGTGCCACCAGTTAATACATCATAATTTCTAGACTGAAGTGTTGTAGATAACATTTTGGCATTAGCAATTACTTGTTTAATATAAGTTTTAAATTCTGGCATTAATGCTTCCTTAAATGCTACAGCTTTCGCAGCAATAACATGCATTAAAGCGCCTCCTTGAAGTCCAGGAAATACTGCTTTATTTATTTTTTCACCAATTTCATTATCATTAGACATAATAATGCCACCACGTGGACCTCTCAATGTCTTATGAGTTGTTGATGTAACTATGTGTGCATAAGGCAAAGGACTCATATGTTCGCCAGCTGCGACAATTCCAGAAATATGAGCAATATCTGCTAGTAAATAAGCGCCAACTTTATCTGCGATAGCACGAAATCTAGCAAAATCTAGTGTTTGCGTATAAGCGGAATATCCAGCTATAATCATCTTTGGTTGATGTTTGATAGCTAATGCTTCAACTTCATCATAATCAATTAAATAAGTTTGAGGATTCACATTATATGAAACAGACTTAAACCATTTACCAGACATATTAGGCGTGGCTCCATGAGTTAAGTGCCCTCCAGCATCAAGTGACATGCCCAAAATAGTGTCACTAGGATTCAGCAAAGCTAAATAAACAGCTTGATTAGATTGTGATCCTGAATGAGGTTGCACGTTAGCATAAGTGCAATTAAATAGTTTTTTTAGCCTCTCTATTGCTAAATTTTCTGCTTTATCGACTTCATGACAACCACAATAATAGCGTTTACCGGGATATCCTTCGGCATACTTATTGGTCATTACAGAGCCTTGAGCTTCTAACACTGCATTGCTTACGAAATTCTCTGATGCAATGAGCTCAATATTATTTTCCTGTCTTAAATTTTCATTATTTATAGCTTCTTGAATTTCGGGATCAAAGCTTTTAAGTGATTCATTCATTATATTTACCTTTTATTTATTGATATTTTTTTAAAAATTTTATTGCAAATTCCATACCACTTGAATCAATAGAATGAGTTAGATTTGGAATTAATTTTATTTGATGCTCTATTTTATTATCCTCACAAAATTTAGCAAATTTTGTACTTTGTTCTGCTTCAACTACATTATCATCCAAGCCATGAACAAGACATATTGGTGTTTTTATATTTTTAATGACTGATGGAGGAATTAATCTTCCTGAAAATCCAATCATAGCATTAAATGGCTCATTTTGAGTCAAAGTTAAATAAGAAGAAAGCATCGTTCCTTGTGAAAAACCACATAAAACTGTATCTGAATTATCTAAGTTAAGTTCTTGCTGTTTATGCTTGATTATATTCTGAACTTTTTCGGTGTTATTGCTAACTAACTTGATAATAACATCTGAATTTCTATCTTTTAAACTAAACCATTGTCTTCCATACGGAGCCATATCATAAGGTTCAATCCCATGTGGTGAGATGAAATGATAATCTGGTAATTCATCCTGAATATATGGTACTAAACTAATTAAGTCATCACCATCTGAACCAAGACCATGTAACATTACTAGTAGTTTTTTAGCTTTTGTAGATAAAGCTGGAACTTGAGGATAATCACTGTATTGATCGATCATATTATTTCCTATCCTATCTTGTTTATATTATTATAGTAATCGCAATATTCAGCAATACTGCATTCCTTGCAAAGCGGTATTCTAGCTTTGCAAATATATCTTCCGTGCAGAATAAGCCAATGATGAGCGCATAACAGCCAAACATCAGGAATTACATGCAGTAAATCATACTCCACTTTTTCTGGCGTTTTACCATTACTCAAACCAATTCTATGTGCAACCCTAAACACATGCGTATCAACAGCCATAGTTGGCTTGCCAAAGGCGCAATTTAAAATCACATTTGCTGTTTTCCTACCTATGCCTGGTAATTTTATTAAATCTTCAAAACTATCTGGAATTCTTGAATTATATTTATCGATCAAAATGCGACAAAGTGCAATAATATTTTTAGCTTTTGTATTATATAGGCCAATTGATTTTATATATTTCTTTAATTCTACCACGCCAAGATCAAATATTGCTTTTGGAGTTTGATAGGTTTTAAAAAGTTCCTTAGTTGCCTTATTTACTGAAATATCAGTAGCTTGAGCTGATAAAATAACAGCGACGGTTAAAGTAAAATTATCAATAAAATTTAATTCCGTTCTCGGGGTAGGATTTTTTGCTGAAAAAATTTTGAAAATTTCATTAATCTGTTTTACAGTTGGCATATTGTAAGTTTTTTGTTTATTATCTAAGTAGCTATAAACTTATTTATTTTATATAGTTAAATGTATATAATGACTGATGAATTGACGCAACATTTTATTGCCTGAGGATTATTAATGAGTGAAAATAAAATATTTGATTACATAAACGATCTAGTTACCAATAACCAAATTGTACTTTTTATGAAAGGAACAGCAGATTTTCCTCAATGTGGATTTTCATCATATGTGGTGGGAGTACTCAAAAAAATGGAATTAACTTTTAAAGATATAAATATTTTAGAAAGTGAAGATTTACGCCAAGGAATAAAAGATTTCTCAGATTGGCCAACTATTCCTCAACTATACATTAACGGGGAGTTTATTGGTGGCTGCGATATTGTTCGTCAAATGTATGAAACTGGCGAATTTGAGAATTTAATTAAAAATATACAAAAAGCGTAATGTCTAAAAATATAATATCCATCAAAAATTTAGTAAAAGAATATAAAAAGAGCAAAAATACAGAAAAATTTCTTGCTCTTGATTCTTTGAATATGGATATAAAAGAGGGTTCTATCTTTGGTCTTCTTGGTTCTAATGGAGCTGGTAAATCATCGTTAATCAATATTCTTGCTGGTACAGTTTTAAAAAACTCAGGCGAAGTCTTAATTGATGGTATTTCTATTGATGAATATCCTAAAAAAGCCCGCTCAATGATTGGGGTTGTGCCTCAAGAAATTTATTTAGATAGTTTTTTTCAACTTTACCAAGGTTTAGAGTTTTATGCTGGTTATTACGGCATTAGAGCAAAGGATCGTAAGACAGAAGAGATTTTAAAAGCTCTGAATTTATGGGATAAGAGAAATAATTTTCCAAATCAGCTCTCAGGTGGAATGAAAAGACGTTTTATGATTGCAAAGGCAATGGTTCATTCACCAAAAATTCTTATTCTTGATGAACCAACTGCTGGCGTTGACCTAGAACTACGCACGCAATTATGGGATTATGTACAAAAACTTAATAAACAAAATGTAACAATAATTATCACTACGCATTATCTAGCTGAAGCTCAAGAACTATGCAACGAAATCGCTTTTATTAACAAAGGAAAGATTGTCAAACAGTCTCTTAAGCAAAATTTGCTGGATGAGCTTGGAACTCGCCATGTTGATGTTGAGTTTAAAGAAAATATTAATTACAAAAACTATAATCCAGATTTAGTTACGATTTTGGATGCTAATAAAATTCGTTTTAAAATTGACACTGTTACTGGTAATTATTCGCAAATTCTACAAGAGATTGATAAAATTAATATTGGCATAAAAGATTTGAAAGTGTCTGAACCTGATCTTGAAGATATTTTTTATCTAATTATGAATAAATAAGTTGAATCAAAAAATGCTAGAAATTCTTAAAAACAGAGCAATTATTCAAATTAGTGGAGCTGATGCTCAGAAATTTTTACAAATCTTAACTACCAATGATGTTATCAATCAACAATATACTTATAATTACCTCCTTAATAATCAAGGACGCTATCTATTTGATTTTTTTGTATATCAAAAAACTTCAGATAATTATTTTATTGATGTTAGTAATGTTTCATCTGCAAATCTAATTAAATTATTTTCTCTGTATAAATTAAGAAGTGATGTAACTATCAAAGATGTTTCAACTATATATAATATTATATATTCAAAAAATATTTTAAAAGATGCAGAATTTTCAGACATTGATCCAAGGTATAAAAATCTAGGATTTCGCTCAATGATTTTAAAAGAAAAAAATATTGAGTTTGATAATGGAGAAGAGAATTTATATCTAATTGATAAATATAATAATGCCATAATTGATGGTGAAGATGATTTAATTAAAGACAAATCTATACCTATTGAATATGGAGCTGATGATTTAAACGCCATTGATTATAAAAAGGGGTGTTATATAGGCCAAGAAGTGATTTCCAGAGCAAAATATCAAGGTGTTATAAGAAAGAAAATTTACAAACTAGAATTTGCTCAAGCCAATCCCGAAATTAAACAAGGTTCAGAAATTTTAGACTTAAATGATGATAAAATAGGATATGTGTGTTCTAATAGAGATAGAATTGCAATTGTCATCATTCGAGAAGAGAAATATTTGGGTCTTGAGAGAAAAAAAGCTATAGTAAATAACAGTCCTGCAGATATTATTATCCCAAGCTGGAGGAATTGACTTAAACTTAATTAAAATAACAAATCATGAGACTTTTAATTATTGGTAACATTAATAGTGAAATCAAGATGGCCATTGATATAGCAAAATCCAAGAAAGCTAAAGTGGTTATGGTTGAATCATGTGATCAAGGATTAGAATTTCTTTATCAAGGTAAAGGTGCTGATCTTGTTTTAATTGATGTTCATTATGATATTAAATATTTGGTTGATTCTTTAAAAAATGAAAAAATATCTACGCCAATAGTAGCTTATGGCGTTCAATGTATGCCAAAAGATGCCGTTATGGCTATTAAAAATGGTGCACGAGAATTCCTGCCACTTCCTCCTGATGAGCGCCTGATTGGTGCAATTTTTGCAGCCATATGTGATGTATCAGTAAATATTATTGGAAAATCAAAACCAATGCTTGATGCGATCAACTTGGCAGATAAAGTTGCCGCGTCAGATGCTAGCGTTTTAATTACAGGTCATTCTGGAACTGGTAAAGAAGTTTTAGCGCAATATATACATAGTAAAAGTAAGCGTGCTGATTATCCTTTTGTGCCAGTTAATTGTGCAGCAATTCCTGAAAATTTGCTTGAATCTGAGTTGTTTGGTCATGAAAAAGGGGCTTTTACGGGGGCGCTCAGTCGTCGTATTGGTAAGTTTGAGGAGTCATCGGGTGGCACGCTTTTGCTTGATGAAATTAGCGAGATGGACATTAGATTGCAGGCAAAATTACTGCGCGCTATTCAGGAAAAAGAAATTGATCGGGTAGGGGGCTCTGCTCCAATTAAGGTAGATATCAGAATTATTGCCACTTCAAACAGAGACTTGCTTGAGGAAATAAAATTAGGTAATTTTAGAGAAGATCTCTATTTTAGACTAAATATTATTAATATTGAGCTACCATCTCTTACAGATCGAGGCGAAGATATTGAGTTATTAGCTGATTTTTTTATTAAAAAATATGTGCAAAATAATGGATTATCTAATAAATTTTTATCCCCAAGCGCACTTGATAAAATGATGAAATATTCTTGGCCTGGCAATGTGCGTGAGCTTGAGAATGTGATGCATAGGGCAGTATTGATTTCAGATAGCGATGAAATCATGGCGGATGATGTTAATATTGTAGAAAGATCATCAATATCAAATCAGAGCATACCTGAGTCAAAAGAAATAAATGGCGACGAAAAACAAATGCTGTTTAATACGCTCGGCTATTGCCTCGGCGACATAACCAAAGCTGCCAACATCCTTGGTGTATCAATTGAGATATTGCGCGAGAAATTGCAAAAATTTGTTCAGTCGTAATAGAGAAAAAATCAGCTCATCTTTATATCATCTTTATAAATTGACAAGATAGAGGAATTTCAGTATTGAATATTAATAAATTATGGGTTGATTTATATTAAAAATATTCTTAATATAAATTCGTTATTACATATAGAGGAATACATGCCTTACATGACTAAAAAACAAAAATTGGATGATGAAACCAAGAAAAAAACAATACCTTTATCAACTAAGATTTATACAACTGATATAGTTGAATTTTTATCTTCACCAGACGATTACGATAGTTTGGGTTTGTCCAATCCATCAATATCAAATGACCATTTAACAAATTTTTGTTCAATTTTAAAAAACAATATAAAACTAGTTGAGCTTTTCTTAGATAATATTGACATAGGAAATGAAGGAGCACTAGCTATTGCTAACTCATTACAGGAAAACCTAGCACTATCTAAGATTAAGTTCAATAATAATAAAATAAATTATAACGGAGCAAAAGCTATAGCTAAGGCATTAGAGGAAAACACGACACTAACCATTCTTGACTTCAGTTTTAATGAGATAGGAGATGAAGGACTAGAAGCTTTTGCCAAGGCATTAAAGAAAAACACGACACTCACTAACCTTAGACTTGCTAATAATAATGTAATATATAAAAAACTAGAAGCTTTTGCCAAGGCATTAGAGAAAAACACGACACTAACCATTCTTGACTTCAGTTTTAATAATATAGGAGATGAAGGAGCAATATACATCGCTGAAGCGTTGGAGGTAAATAAAAAATTGACTAAACTTTACCTCAGTTGTAATAATATAGGAGATGAAGGGCTAAAAGCTTTTACCAAGGCATCGCAGAAAAACACGACACTAACCGTTCTTGACCTCAGTTTTAATAATATGAGCGATGTTGAAATTCTAAACGCATTATACGCGCTGTGCTCGAAGCAGTCTAAGCTCAATATTTGTTTTGTTAATAACATTAAACAACAGAATGAGACACCAACAAAAGATTATATATTGAAAAAAATTTTATTGTTGCAACAAGCGAACGCTTATATAAGCGATGGTGGTAATTCAGTAGTAGATAATAAAGAACTCCTATTAAGTTTTGCTCAGGAATTAAAGAAAAACATAAATCTAGACATTGTTTGCTTCAGTTTTAATAATAACGATGTTGAGGCTGTAAACGAATTATTCGCGCTGCTCGGTAATCCAGACATGTTGAACTATAGGTATAATAAGACACTATTAGAAAATGATTCATCAACAGCAAGTCAAAATTTAGGAAGTCTCGTGGATCGGCCGCTGACTGACGAAGCAGTGAAAGATGAATTTATAGAAATGATTGGAGAAACACCGTCAGACTAAAATAATTGGTGGGATTGAAAGGATGTTCTGTTCAAGCCCTTGGCTGATAATTTAAGCGAGCAAAAGATTGTATCACTTCAAGTGGATGGTTACCACCATTCCCATCCACGATGTGATTGCCGCGAAGGTGGCAATCCAGAAAAAAGCAACAACCAGCGCCAATTTTTCTTATGGATTCCCGCCTTGCGCGGGAATGCTTCTATGATAAGAGTCAAGTTAAAAATCAGGATTCCAAGATAAATTATTAGCGACCATAAAATTAGCCCAAACAATAATTTTGCGCATGCATCCAGTAAGCGCTACCTTTTTACATTTACCGTTTTCTACAAGCTTATTATATCTAATTCTTCTCCCATTCTCAAGTTATATTACTATATCAAAAAATCATCATTCTGGCGACGAGACTAATTATTGTGAACGCTCACTCACAATTTTATCAATGTTTGAGACAATTAGGTAAAAAAGAGTGGTGGCCAGAGGCGGGATCGAACCGCCGACACAAGGATTTTCAGTCCTTTGCTCTACCGACTGAGCTATCTGGCCAAAATATGGAATATTTTGTAATTAATATAGATATAAAGCTTATAATCAATAAAATTTGTTTTGTCCATTAAAAAATCAGCTTTTATTCAGTATTTTTTTAGTTAAATTTGACTACATTATAATTAAATGAGAGAATAAAGAACTATTTTGAGTAATAAAAATTATAAACTTTATGAAGCAGCTATTAAATTTGGATTTGAGTCATTTTTATAAAAGTTATGAATTAGGAATCATTATATTCATTATAATTATATTAATTTATCCAATATTAATTTTTACTCGTAAAATATTTAGAATTATTTTTTCAAAGATGACAAGTATTGACAATGTTAAAATACAAATTATTGAAAAACATTATTTATACTCAAAATTATCCTTAGTAGTAGCCGCTTTATATTTGATGTTATGCAGCGAAATGCTTGATACAATGCGTTTAGTTTCAGGCATTTTTGTATTATTAAAAAATAAAACAGTACAAATTTTTATTACTATTTCCATATTGATGATGGCAATCACTGTCATTAACATTGGAGCAGATATATATAGAACAAATCTCGCCAGAAAGAAAATTCCACTTGTACTTTATACGCAAATACTAAAAATTATTATAATTACTTGCGCTAGTCTAATTATAATGTCGACGATACTTGGTTTATCAATTCCTGCTCTTTTTGCAAGCTTGGGAGCTGCTACTGCAGTATTTGCTTTTATATTCAAGGATTTGTTTTTTAGCTTGATTTCAAGCTTGCAAGTGACTTATCAAGACATAATTAGAGTAGGGGATTGGATAAAATTACCTAAACATGGTACTGAAGGCGAGGTTGAAAAAATAACTATAACGATTGTTGTGTTGAAAAATCCTGATGGCACGAGGACAATAATACCCATCTCGGTATTTTTAAATGATTTTATAATCAATTGTCGCCTAATGTTTGAAAATAATTTTAAAAGAATTAGGCATGCCCTTAATATTCACATGGATTTTGTTAAAATTTGTGA
This sequence comes from Rickettsiales bacterium, assembly GCA_003963235.1. GTDB lineage: Bacteria > Pseudomonadota > Alphaproteobacteria > Rickettsiales > Rickettsiaceae > Megaera_A. The sequence goes on along the minus strand of RXKF01000011.1, from coordinate 13,430 downwards.
TCAAAAAATGCTAGATAATATAATGAATTCACCAACTTTACAAAAATTTATACAGGAAAATAAAACTCTGTTTGATGTAAATTTAGGTATTTCAAATCTTACATTATTAAGAAAGTATATTAATTTTTATTTAGCAAATAATGAAGATATACATCAAAAAGGTTTTACGTGCACATCTAGGTTACTTGAACCTGGTTTAACTGGTTTGCCAATAGAAATATATGCTTTTGCTAAGAGACCTGAATTTATGGTGTTTGAAAATATTCAGTCAAACATAATTGAACATATTTTGAGTGTTTTACCAATATTTGGGTTGAAATCTTTTTAGTTTGTAACTTCAATTATGCCTAAAGTTGAATAATATAACCCTAGTAATGAATTGTATCTTAAAAGAGAGAGAACGATACAATCCATAATTAGCGTTAATATTAGTTTTTATTTGATATATTTGATCAGTTACTATTTACAATATACGTATATGTATATTATACTAATAGATGCTACATAAGTGTGGCTATGGTAATAAACGTTATTTGTAATAGAAGTATTGGACCCGGGGGCGGTACCCGGCGCCTCCACCATTTTTAGAAATTTATGGGGGCGAAATAGGATCGACAAGCTTAATAAAGAAATAATTTTTACCCAGGATGATTCCGCTGAAAATGGGTCAAAAAAAGTAAATGCAAACGATAATCGTTCTTTTGCGGCTGCTGCTTAATTGTAGATAGCCACGGGGTTTTGAGGCTTTTCCTTGCAACAGAAAAAGTCTCACTTATAATTTAATATTTAAATTTATGATAATTGACTATCAATCTCTTATAGATGAGGCAATGCTGGGCATTGTTAAAAAGATTTTAAAAGATATAATGGAAAATGGCTTGGTCAATGATCAATCTTTTTATATTTCATTTCATACAGATTTTCCAGAGGTTATATTATCTCAAAAAATAAAAAAACGTTATCCTAAGGAAATTACAATAGTATTACAACATCAATTCAAAAACTTAGTCGTTTTTGATGATAAATTTTCAGTAAATATTACTTTTAATGGAATACCAGAAACAATTTCTGTACCTTTTGTAGCTCTAACTAGTTTTTTAGATCCATTAGCCAATTTTAGCTTACAATTTAAACAAAATCTGGATGTGATTGAAGAACATAACACTCATTTTGAAGTTAGTGATCATGTTAAAGAGTTAAAAATTGATAAAAAAAATACTTCTTATAAAAAAGATCATGACGATGAGAAGGTAACTAAGCAAGCTGAAGTAATTGCAATTGATAAATTTCGTAAGAAAAAATAAGCAATGTCAGAGTTGGAAAATAAACCTTGTGTAGAAATATATACAGATGGTGCATGTTCGGGTAATCCAGGTCCTGGAGGGTGGGGCGCTTTGATTATATTTAATGATCATAGAAAAGAAATATTTGGTCACCAAGCCGAAACTACAAATAACCAAATGGAAATGTTAGCAGCGATCAATGCGCTGAAAGAATTAAAAAAACCTTGTAAGATAAAATTACATACTGATAGTAAATATTTAGAACAAGGAATAACTGTATGGATAAAAAATTGGCAAAAGAATAATTGGCTCAAAAGCGACAATAAGCCAGTTAAAAACGTTGAAATGTGGCAAAATTTACAGCATGAAATCAAAAGACACGATATCATATGGTGTTGGGTTAAAGGTCATTCAAGCAATGAGGGTAATAACATTGCAGATAGTTTGGCAGTTAAGGGAAGAGAAATAGCAAAAAAAATGAGCTCTCATGTCAGTAATTAATAAAATATATTTTAAGCTTTTTTGTAGCCAAATTGGTACTGACCAATTTGGCAATATTTACTATATTAGTAAGACAAAAAATTATTTAGGGCAAGAAAAGCGTTTTGTTTCTTATAAAGGAATAAATGAAAGTTCAAAAGTTCCACCAATATGGCATGCTTGGCTGCATTATTTAAGCGATGAGGTGCCAAGTCAAACTAATATAAAAAATCATATATGGCAAAAAGAGCATCAACCCAATTTGTCAGGAACTAAATATGCTTATAATCCAGCATTATCAAAAAATGTAAAAATAAAAACTTATTCAAGTTGGATTCCAAAATAATAATATAATAATAAATTTTAGAGAAAATATGAAGGAAGGAACATTCGAGACATTAATAGGATTTTCAGTAATCGCTGTAGCAATTTGTTTTTTTATATTTGCCTATACAACCAGTGGCTTATCCAGTCACGTTAGTGGTTATAATTTATCTGCAGATTTTCAAAATATTGAGGGGATTTCTAAGGGGGCTGATGTAAAACTAGCGGGTATTAAAATTGGGGTAGTTGAAGATATAACTCTCGAGAGTGAATCATATTACGCAATTCTTAAGTTAAAAATCAATAATGATATTCAAATTCCAAATGATTCAAGTGCAATTATCTCTACAAGCGGTTTGATTGGCAACAAATTTATAAAAATTAATCCAGGTTCTTCTGACGATAATTTTAAAAATGGCGGTAAGATCAGATATACTCAATCAACCATGAATATTGAAGATTTAGTAAATAAGTTAGTATACTCAATGACAAGTAAATGATATAATAATTCAACTTAATTTACTATATATCCTCAAGCAGTAAAAAATCTAGCCAGATTTGTTATTAATCATTTAAGAAACCAAAGATTAACAGTTTATAAAATTGTTTTTATAAACTGTTAATCTTTATTCTTCTTTTCTTTTGCTTCTAGATCTAGTTGTGCTAATATTGATTTCTTAATTCGTCATGTATATAGCAAAAGGCGAGGGTTCCGCTAGTGCAATGAATGAAGTAAAGAAACATAACACTAAAATTAGAAAATATTTGAACATAATTGTTAATATTGTTTATTGTAATAACGGTTTAATTTATAACTATTGGTTTAGAAAAATACAACAATAAATATGTTTTTTAAAAAAATGTTATTTTTCTTCGTCTGTAAAATTCTCAAATATATTCCCTTGAGTATATTTTGTATCAGCAGGGATGGGCAGTCCAAGATGTGTAAACGCACTATTTGTAATAGCGCGACCCCTTGGAGTGCGTTGAAGAAATCCAATTTGTATAAGGTAGGGTTCAACCGCTTCTTCAATTGCATCACGTTGCTCTGATAAAGCAGCAGCAATAGTTTCAACGCCTACAGGGCCACCATTATAATTTTCTGCAATAAACTTTAAGTAGCGATAATCATTGCTATCAAGACCAACTTTATCTACTTCTAAACGATTCAATGCAGTGTCGGCAATTTCTCTATCAATTTGTAATTTATTTTCAACTGAAGCAAAATCTCGAACTCTTTTAAGTAATCGAAGGGCTATTCGTGGAGTGCCCCTTGATCTTTTTGCAATTTCCTCAGCTCCCTCTGCAGTAATTTGAGTATTTAAAAGAACAGCGGCACGATTTAAAACTTTAGTCAGTTCTGCATTAGTATAAAAATTGAGTCGCAGAGGAATACCAAAGCGATCACGTAATGGATTGCTAATCAAACCAAGTCTAGTGGTGGCTCCAATTAAAGTAAAGCGTGGTAGATCAATTCTCACTGAACGAGCGGCTGGTCCTTCGCCAATTATAATGTCTAGAAAGAAGTCTTCCATTGCTGGATATAGTATTTCTTCAATATTTGTATTAAGGCGATGAATTTCATCGATGAATAAAACATCATTTTGCTGTAAATTAGTTAGTATCCCAGCAAGGTCTGCAGCTTTTGAAAGAGTAGGGCCAGATGTTGCTTTAAAATTTACTCCCATTTCTTTAGAAATAATGTTCGCAAGTGATGTTTTGCCAAGACCTGGAGGACCATAAAAAAGTGTATGATCAAGGGATTCATTTCGATTTTGTGCGGCTTTTATAAAAACACTTAAGTTAGATTTGATATGTTCTTGGCCAACAAATTCATTAAGCAAATTCGGTCTAAGTGATGAATCAGCATCTATTTCAAAAGATTTTGCGGATAAAATTTCTGTCTTCATTTGATTTTAAAGCCTTATATATTATTTTTTAATGCTAAGCGAATTAGCTCATTAATAGAAATATCCTCATTTTGAGCTAAAAGATTAGTTACTCTATTATAAGCTTCTGCTTTATTAATACCAAGGCTTGTTAAAGCAAGTATTGCATCGTCTGCTATTGAATTAATTGTTTTATGAGCCATCATAGCATTGGATTTGTTTTGAGTTGAAGGTAAATTAGTTGAAATGAGTTTATCTTTAAGCTCAGTGATAATACGTTCTGCTAATTTCTTACCAACTCCAGAGACGCTAATAAATGTATTTTTATCTTCGATATTTAAAGCAAATTGAATATCTTCTGGTGTTAATTGCGATAAAATACCAAGTGCCATTTTGGTACCAACTCCTTTAACTGACTGCAATATATTAAAAGCATTCTTTTCGTTTAAGTTACAAAAGCCATATAAATGAATGTGATCCTCACGAACATGCGTTTCAATTGATAATTCAATAAATTCATTTTCTATCAGTTGGCTTAATGTCTTGCCAGAGCAAAATACCATATAACCAACGCCATTTACATCAATTATACAATGACTGTCGTAAACAGAGTCAACTAATCCTTTAAGTTTGCCTATCATTAATTTTTATATTTTATATATTCATATTAAATATAATATCTGTTATAGAGAAATAGACAACCAGAATATAACTGCTATTATATTTATTTAAGCGGTTTTTCAAGCACTAATAATATAAATTATATAAAGCAATTGATTGAGTTTTGTATTATAATCGTGACTACTCAAAAAAATACTGCTAATTTATTTTTTATGTATTAAAATACCTTATATTTCATTAAATGTAATTGTAAGATTCATATGTCTTTAGAGATAAAAATTATTAAAAACTATGCGAACTCTTTGTTTGCTCAAGCAAAAATTACATCTTATGAAGAGAAGATTATTGAAGAAATTAAATTCTTCGGTGTATGTTTATCTAGTTCCGATGATTTAAAAAAAGTGATGTTGTCGCCAATTATCAATAAAAATCAAAAAAATAAGATTATTGAATCCATAATTCAAAAATATAATTTGTCTGATTTAACAAAATATTTTCTATTCACTTTGGTAAAAAATTCTAGAATGCATTTATTAATAAATATTATAACTGAAATAGAGCATTTATATAAAGAACAAATGGGTATTAAGGCAGCGACAGTATTTTCAACATCGCATCTTGAGTCAAAGGAATTAGATTTAATAAAAATTTTCCTTGAGAAAAATTTGAATACAAAAGTGGAAATTAATCAAGAGATTAATAAATCACTTTTGGGCGGCATTGTTGTAAAATATGACAGTAAATTGATTGATTTTTCTATTTATGGAGCTTTAAATAAGATAGAAAAAATCATAACACATAACTAAAGTTTAAGATAGACTGGTAATCTTAGCAAATATATAAATTATAAAAAGTTGGAGTTTAAAATATGGTATTAAATCCTTCAGAAATTTCTGAAATTCTGGAACGTGAGATTGGTAATGTTGATCTTAGTAGTGAATTACAGGAAGTTGGATACGTAATTACTGTAGGTGACGGCATTGCAAAAGTATATGGCATCGACAATGTTCAAGCTGGAGAAATGGTAGAGTTTGATTCAGGTATTAAAGGACTAGCGCTAAATCTTGAAAATGACATGGTTGGTGTAGTAATTATTGGAGATGATAGTTTAGTTAGACAAGGAGATAAGGTTAAACGTACGGGGGAGATTTTAAAAACACCAGTAGGGCCAGCTATGATTGGTCGCGTTCTGGACTCTTTGGGAAGACCAATCGATGGCAAGGGCGAAATTATTACAGAATATAGCCGAAACATTGAGGTTAAAGCTCCTGGAATTATTGATAGAAAAAGTGTGCATGAGCCAATGCAGACCGGAATCAAAGCTATTGATGCATTAATTCCAATTGGTCGAGGTCAAAGAGAGTTGATTGTTGGTGATCGCCAGACTGGTAAAACTGCTATTGCTATTGATACAATTATTAATCAAAAAACTGCACATTTAACTGGTAATGATGCTGATAAAATATATTGCATATATGTGGCTATTGGTCAAAAAAGATCAACAGTTGCACAAATTGCAAAAAAGTTAGAAGAAAATGGTGCAATGGAATATACAACAATTGTTGCGGCCACTGCCTCAGATCCAGCTCCAATGCAGTTCTTGGCTCCTTACACTGGTTGCTCTATTGGTGAGTATTTTAGAGATAATAAAATGCATGCTTTAGTCATTTATGATGATTTAACCAAACATGCTGTTGCATATCGTCAAATTTCGTTATTACTAAGAAGACCACCGGGGCGTGAGGCTTATCCAGGTGATGTTTTTTACTTACACTCAAGACTTCTTGAGCGCGCGGCAAAACTCTCTGATGCAAAAGGTGCTGGTTCTTTAACCGCCTTGCCAATTATTGAAACGCAAGCAGGTGATGTATCAGCTTATATTCCAACAAACGTAATTTCAATTACTGATGGGCAAATATTTTTAGAGAGTGAATTATTTTATAAAGGAATAAGACCTGCAGTTAACGTTGGTATATCAGTGAGTCGTGTGGGTTCTGCTGCGCAAACTAAGGCAATTAAAAAAGTTTCGGGTTCAATGAAATTAGAGCTTGCTCAATTTAGGGAAATGCAAGCGTTTTCTCAGTTTGGATCAGATCTAGATGCTTCAACGCTAAGACTTATCAAGCATGGTTCAAAGCTGACTGAGTTACTCAAGCAGTCTCAATATTCACCATTTAAAGTTGAAGAACAGGTGGTTAGTTTATATGCAGGAGTTAATAATTATTTGCAAAAAATTGACGTCTCAAAAGTACGCTTATTTGAAGAAAAATTAATTAATGATATTAGATTAAAGGGGGAGGATATTTTAGCTGTGATACGCGTAGAAAAACAGATTAGTCCTGATACAGAAGAGAAGCTTAAAATGTATTTGACCAGTTTTGTTCAAGAGTTTTTAGAGCAATAATTAATAAGGAAATATGTCTAATTTAAAACAGCTTAGAAACAGAGTAAAAACTATTAAATCTACTCAAAAAATTACAAAAGCAATGCATGTTGTTTCTGCAGCAAAGTTGAACAAAATAAAGGATCAAGCTTTTAATTTGAATAATTTTTCTCAAGCGCTTGCAGAAGTTATGTACGATATTTCTAATAGTGGCAATTTAATGGATCTGCCAAGTGATGATCGTAAATTTTTCAATGATGATATGGAGAAATTACCCCATTTACTTGTAGTAATAACATCTGAGAGAGGGTTGTGCGGAAGCTTTAACTCAAATATTATAAAAAGAGCAAAAGCTGAAATTAAGAGTTTTCAAAAATTAGGTAAGAGTTTTAAGTTATTGATTATCGGTAAAAAAGGTAGAGATGCTTTAAGAATTGATTATGCTGATAAAATTATAGGCTATTATCATGTCTCTCACGGTAATTATGAATGTGTTTCGAGAGAAGTTAAGGACAAAATAATTGCATTAGTGCAGCAAGAAGAAGTTGGGGCGTGCGATATATTTTATAATAAATTTATCAATGCAATGACTCAATTAGTCAGTGTTGAGCAAATGTTGCCTGCTCAAAATCAAGAGACTGATTCTAGTTCTCAATTAGACTCTAATAAAGTTACTCATTATGAATATGAGGGTGAAGGGTTGGTTCATGACGTTATTGATTTATATATTCATGGTGAAATTAATTATGCGTTGCTACAAAGCAGGGCAAGTGAAGAGGGTGCTCGAATGACAGCTATGGATAATTCGACAAAAAATGCCAAAGAATTAATTAATAAATTTACGTTAAAATTAAATCGTTCAAGACAAGCTATTATTACTACTGAGTTGACTGAAATTATTTCTGGAGCTGAGGCAATATAAATTAAAATAAGATAAAATAGTTGAATAAATTAAGGAAAAGAAATGACTGAAAATCAAGGTAAAATTACTCAAATTATTTCTGCAGTTGTGGATGTTAAATTCCCAAGTGGAGTTCAGCTGCCAAATATTCTCAATGCACTTGAATGTTTCAATAATGGTAATAAACTAATATTGGAAGTAGCTCAACATGTTGGGGACAGCACAGTTCGTTGTATTGCGATGGATTCAACAGATGGATTAGTTCGTGGAAGCAAAGTGATTGATACAGGGCGCCCAATTATGATTCCAGTTGGAACTAGCACACTTGGTCGTATTATGAATGTTGTTGGTGAGCCTGTGGATGAAATGGGACCAATAACATCTGATGCATATTCTTCAATTTATAGACCAGCTCCTGCATTTGATGAGCAGTCTACGGAACAAAATATTCTAATAACTGGTATTAAAGTTGTTGATCTGCTTGCGCCTTATTCTAAAGGTGGCAAAATTGGTTTATTTGGTGGAGCGGGTGTGGGTAAAACTGTTATCATCATGGAATTAATTAATAATATTGCCAAAGCGCACGGTGGCTATACTGCTTTTGCAGGTGTTGGTGAGCGTACACGCGAGGGGAATGATCTTTACCATGAAATGATAGCTTCAAATGTTATTAACCCTGAAAAATTAGAAGAGTCAAAAGTAGCATTAGTATATGGTCAAATGAATGAGCCGCCTGGTGCGCGTGCCCGCGTTGCGCTGACTGGTCTTACTATTGCTGAATATTTCAGAGATTTAGATGGCGGTCATGACGTTTTATTTTTTGTAGATAATATTTACCGCTTTACACAAGCAGGAGCTGAAGTTTCTGCGACCTTAGGGCGTATACCATCGGCAGTAGGTTATCAACCGACACTTGCTACAGATATGGGGATGCTTCAAGAAAGAATTACTTCCACTAAAAAAGGCTCGATCACATCAGTTCAAGCCATTTATGTACCTGCTGATGATTTAACAGATCCAGCTCCAGCAACTTCTTTCACGCATCTTGATGCAACAACTGTATTAAGTAGACAAATTGCAGAACTGGGTATTTACCCAGCTGTTGATCCACTTGATAGTAATTCGCAAATGCTTAATCCAGAAATTGTAGGTTTTGAGCATTACAATACAGCAAGAGAAGTGCAAAAAATTCTACAAACATATAAGTCTCTACAGGATATCATTGCAATTTTAGGTATGGATGAATTATCGGACGAAGATAAATTAATTGTTAGCCGCGCACGTAAAATTCAAAGATTTTTATCGCAGCCATTTCATGTAGCAGAAGTGTTTACAGGAGTATCTGGAAAATTTGTTGATCTTCAAGATACAATAAGTGGATTTAAGGGATTGGTGGAGGGCAAATATGATCACTTGCCAGAAGCGGCTTTTTACATGGTTGGCACTATTGAAGAGGCAATCAAAAAGGCTGAAACAATGGAAGAAGGAGCGATGTAGATATTAATTATGGAGAATTTCTCAGTTAAAATTATATTGCCGTCTAAAACTGCTTTGTCAACAGACGCAACTATGGTCAGTATTCCTGGCAAGGATGGAGATTTTACAGTGCTAAAAGGGCATGTGAGACTTATTTCTAATATAAAAATAGGTATTGTTTCAATTTTTGCAAATGATAAGCAAATAAAATATTTTGTTTATGGCGGGATTGCGCAAGTTAATCAAAATGAGCTGAATATTTTAAGTGATTTTGCAGTTAATATTGATGATTTTAGTAAAACTATTGTTTTAGATAATATTGCTTCATTGCAAAATAAATTATCAGAAATTATTGATAAAGATTCTTTAGAAGCTCAAATTACTTTTGATAAACTTGAGAAATATCAAGCACTACTAAAATTTTTATAATCATGATTGCAGTTACGGTTAAAATTGAGTTTGACACTGCTCATAGAGTTGTTGGTCATCAAAATAAATGTAAATTTTTACATGGGCATCGTTTTGTTCTCAAACTTACTGCTAAGTCTAGTGAGCTAAATGAGCTCGGCATGGTAGCTGATTTTGCTGAATTAAAGCAAATTATGAAAGAATGGATTGATGATAATTTTGATCACACTGTTATTTTATATGATAAGGATAAAAAACTTGGTGACTCAATAAGTGATTGTACGGGGCAAAAAATTTATTATCTTGCAGCAAACCCAACTGCAGAAAATATTGCACTACATTTAAAAAAAGATATTATTCCTATATTATTTAATAAGAAACCATTCGAAATTATTAAAGTAAAATTATATGAAACTCCAAATGCTTTTGTTGAGGTTTATTAATTGGACAGTAAAGATTGTTGTGTAATAATTACAACTACAGATAAAGAAGAAATCGCCGAATTAATTAGCGCAATTTTAACTCAAAGTAAATTAGCTGCTTGCGTTCAAGTAGATAAAGTGGTAAGTTTTTTTATTTACGATGAAAAAACTTGTAAAGAAAACGAATTTCGTTTGATGATCAAAGCAAAATCAAGTAATTATAAAAATATTGAGGAATCAATCAAGCTTAATCATAATTATCAGATACCAGAGATAATTAAGCTTGATATTACTGATGGTTTGAATGAATATATAAATTGGATTCATAGCAAATAAAAAAAAAGTTGTAATTAAGGCTATAGGATCAATATATGGGGAATTGCTTATGAAGTTATGGCAAAAAGTATTTTTAGGCCTAATTTTAGGTGTTGCTTTTGGCAGATATCTTCCACAATATGTGGAAGTAGTTAAACCAGTTGGCACCGTATTTTTAAGATTAATAAAAATGGTTATCGTGCCACTACTATTTTTTAGTTTGGTATCAGGAATCATTGGAATGAAAGATCCCGGTTCAATCGGCAGAATTGCTAGAAAATCAATTGTGGCATATTTAGGCACTACTTGTTTAGCTGTGATGTTTGGTCTTGGTGTTGGCTATCTCCTAGAGCCAGGTACCGGTGTGAAATTAGATTTAGGACAAGAGTTACAAACAGTTAGTAGCAGTCATAGTTTTGGTCTTCTTAATTTTTTTATTGAAATTGTTCCTGATAATATATTTACAGCAGTTGCAGAAGCAAGAGTATTGCAAGTAGTATTTTTCTCGGTATTTACTGGTATAATGATTAATTCATTGGGATCTAGCGCTGATCCAATTAGAGAATTAATTCACTCTGCAGCAAAGTTAGTTTTAAAAATGATTGCAGTTATCGTGCAATTATCGCCTTATGCTGCTTTTTCTTTAACAGCATGGGTTATTGGCGAGCAGGGGATTGACATTATTTTTACGCTTGGAAAATTGGTGCAGGCAATTATTTTTGCTTTTATATTGCAATATATTGTTTACGGTTTGATTATAGTAATTTTTTGTCGCATGTCGCCGATACCTTTTTATAAAAAAAGCATTGAATATCAAATGATTGCGATGTCTACTGGTAGTAGTAAAGCAAGTCTTTCTACTACGATGCAAGTATGTCAGCAAAAACTTGGTGTATCTGAAACTAGTACATCATTTGTGTTACCAATTGGTGCTTCAATTAATATGAACGGTTTATCTATTAAGCTTGGCCTTTCCACTATATTCTTTGCTCAAGTTATGGGAATAGATTTGGCTTTTGCTGATTATATTATTATTATATTAACAGGAACGCTTGGATCTATTGGTGGTGCAGGAATTCCAGGATCGTTAATTATTATGCTTCCAATCATGCTTAGTTCTGTTGGACTTCCAATTGAGGGAGTAGCTTTTTTAGTTGGCATTGATAGAGTGCTTGATTTATTAAGCACAACCATTAATATAACAGGTGATGCTGCAATAACATTGGTGGTAGATAATTCCGAAGGAACTCTTGATAAAGAAATGTATAATTCATAGCGAGTGGTATTAATTTATGAGTCAATTTTTTAAAAAATTTATTTTAAGTATTATAGTAATTTGCTCATTTTGTCAGCATGGTTATGCCACATCTGAAAGAGTTATAAAAATAGGTAGCGGCAGTCTTCTTGATGGTTATTATTCAATTGGGTTGACATTATGTCGTTATATATCAAAATCGAATAATGGCATTAAATGTGATGTAGTGCCAACATCTGGTTCTTTAGAGAACTTAAAATTATTACAGGAAAATAAAATAGATTTTGCTTTTACTTTATCAAACTTAGCCCTTGATGCATATAATGGTATGGGGATTTTTGAGAAATATAAGCCTTTTAAGGATATGTATCAGCTATTAAATCTTCATGATGAATATTTTACAGTAATTGTAAAAGACAAGGATAAAATTTTGGTGTTTAGTGATTTGGACGGAAAGAAAATTTCAAACGGTCCACCAAATTCAGATAGTAGCGTTGCATATGAAGCTTTGGCTGCCTATTATGATTTTAAAAATAAACCTGAAGATATTGAAATTTTACATGAAAATTATGCAAAAGAGTTTTGTGATGGTAAGATTGATGCTGTCATGATGATGACCGGGCATCCAAATATTTTAACTAATATGATTACACATAAATGTGAATCTGATTTTGTTACTATTGACAGTGATAAAATTGATTTATTAGTAAAAAACCATCCTGGTTTTCGTAAAGTTATACTAAAAAAAGGTGAATATCCTGGCATTACTGAAGATCAAGAGACAGTCGCTGTTTCTTCAATATTTGTTGCTGGTGCGGCAGTTGATAAAAAAATTGTAGAAAACTTTATTCAATTTGTAAGTGTAAGAATAAAAAATTTAAAAAGTTCCGATCCATTATTAAATGATTTAAGCGATGATCATTTTATGAATGAATTTGTGTTACCAACATTTAAAAAATAGCATTTTAAAAATTTAAATAAAATAAATATATGTTTAAAAATATTATTATTCCAATTGATTTAGCGGATAAACAATCATTAAAATCAGTTTTTCCTCCAGCTTTGAATTTTGTGAATGCTTTTGGTTCAAAAATTCATCTAGTACATATAATTCCAAATTTTGGCATGAAAATGGTAGAAGATTATTTACCACGTCATTGGATGAGTGATCAAAAAAAGAAATATAATAAGATTTTTGAAGAAATTGTTGAAAAATATATTCCTGACAATGTTGAGGTAATTTATCACATAGGAAGAGGTGCAATATATGATGAAGTAATAAAATATTCCGAAGAAGTCAACGGTGATTTGATAATAATCTCAGCAGTAAGGCAACAGCTTAAGGATTACATGCTTGGTTCTAATGCATCAAAAATTGTTCGTCACTCTTCAATTTCTGTTATGGTGATCAGGGATTAAATAAGGCTAAGGTTTTATCTCGATATTATCAAGCATTTATTTATTTAGTAAACAGTCACAGAAATACGATGAACAAATACCGAGTACATTGCTCACTTTCCATAATACGGATTATGAATTCGAGATGTATCTTCATTGAATCAACATTTTAGTCAAATTATTGATATAATATAGCTAAAATAGTATAAAAAGAGTATGAAATAAGGAAGAATAGTGGTAGAATAGTTATATAATAAATTATATAACTATGGTAA